>USJG01000030.1 GCA_900554925.1 uncultured Lachnospiraceae bacterium | reverse complement strand
ATATTGTATTCTGCCCGTTGGGAAGTTCGGCTCGGCGGGAATATATCTTGCGCCGCATTTGAGTACAGCCAATATCGCCGCTATCATTTCCGCACAGTGACTCATAACGATTCCGATGCTCGTTATCTTTTCGGGAAAACTTCCCGCAATTAAATCGACTAATTCGGAAAGTTGTCCGAAAGTCAATGTTCTGTCGTTTTCGATAATCGCTGTTTTGTTTGTAAATTTTGCTACAGCATTTTCAAACATAGCATAAATAGTTTTTTCCATAAATAGTCTCCTGTTAATTTTCCAATATCCATTTGATACCTTTTGCCGAACGTAAAGCACAATCTTTGAAGTGATTGCCTTCGTTCAGTTCAAAAACGGTGTGGATATTCTTTTGAGCGTAGTAACACTCGATTTGCTCGGTGTTTTCCTGCACGGTTTTCAAGTACGGATTTCTTGTTTTGCTTTCCTTGTTTCCAAGCGAAAAATAAATATAATCGGGCATTCGTTTTAATTCGTGATTAAAAATGTACTCTTTAAAATCAGGATACCACAGCGAACCCGACATACTTGCCGCACGAGAGAATATATCCGTTTTGTAGAGAGAATATATCGCAAACAGCCCTGCAAGAGAATAGCCTGTTATTGCTCGCCATTCGGGGATTCCTTGTATATGTTCCTCTGACGCAGGAATAATTTTCTCTGTAAGAATGCGCAAATATTCATCCGCTTCGCCCGAACACGGCGTATCGTTTGGGGATACAGGCGGTATTGCATACGGTGTCATATCGTTATCCCAATTCAAATTGCCGATTACGACGAGCGAAAAATCTTTGTCTGTTATTTCCTTTAATGCACGATAAACGGAGCTGCCGCTTTTATCGTAATTGTTGAAATATATTACAGGCTTATCTTGTTCCGTGCATGCATAGATTTCAACGCTGCGGTTTTCGATATTAAATATTTTAGCCATTATCATTTCCATCTTCCAAAGCGTATTTGCTTGTCTATGTCGGGATTATATTGCTCTAACTGCACTTCATCGGGATTTGCATAACCAATACCTATAAACACAGGTATCATATAGGTCGGTGGCACTTTAAGCCTTTTCTTCACCGTGTCGTGTTCCTCGTTCAGCGGTATGCGCATGGAGCAGGACAACCCCTCTGCCGTAGCCGCCAAAAAGATATTTTCTATGACACACCATATGGTAGCAAAAGGATTTAGCTTTGAAACATATTCGCCGTTCAACTGCTTGGATTTAAACACGGGGATTATTACATAAGGGGCATCCTTGAGCATTGTAAACTGCTTCGGCATAGCGTAGCCGTACATTTTCTGTCCTAAAGTTATGGGATAGGGGCGGGGCATATTGAGGTATCGGTCTGCGTCGAATTTATCGGCGATTTTCTTTGCTTCGGGAAAGGCAAATTCCTTTTCCTCATCGGTTCTGAGGACGATATACTGCCAGTTGCGGTTATGATCCCAGGTGGGCGCTTTGTTGCCCGCCTCTAAAATTCTTTTGATAATCTCAAAATCAACCTTTGTATCTAAAAATTCCCTTGTCGTTTTTCTTTTGTTGATTGCTTCATAAAGTTCCATAGTTCAATCCTCCGTTTCCTGATTGATAAGCTCGGTTAGATTTTTTGTAAATGTCCGTGAGAGGTCTATAAGCTGTTTTTGCTCTTCTGGTGTAAACATAGACATTGCTGTATCTTCCGCCCATGTGATGTGGCGGACAACCTTTTCACAGTAAACTTTGCCGGCTTCGGTTATCCGTACTAATTTCTCCCGCTTATTTCCTTTGCGCTCCTCAACCGTTACATATGATTCGTTTAAGAGATTTTTAATAATCAGATTGACTGTCTGTTTGGACTGAAAGGTACGCTGACAAATCTCCATCTGTGTCACGCCGCCTTTGTCATAGAAATCGTCATAGTATAAAACATTAATTACTAACAGTGTTTTCATCAACATTCCGTGACGTTTTGCATACGCATCATACAACGCAAACTGCTCATCCCGAAATTTGCAATATAGATATGCGTTTTTCTTGGTTTCCTTTGTTATATCAGCCACCTCCCTAAAGTCAATTGCCGTACAGTCAATTTATTGACTGTGGTTAGTATAGCAAGTTTTGTCCTGTTTGTCAAGAGTATAAGTATTGACATTTCTTCAAAAACAGCGGCAAGGATTTTCCTTGCCGCCTTAAAAAACTAATTGAAAATCAATTCTGTATTGACAATTTCTCTTGCTCTGCTTTGGATATTTCCCATTCTTTGTATCCATAACATTTGATTTTCAGCCTTGAGCATTTCCGTTATACCTTCTTTTGCTGCCATCTGCTTTATCAACCGAGAAAACATATCCTGCGCTTGCTCGTCAATATCGACAAGATAGCCGTTCAGCGTTCCGTTTGTTAGAAGCGTTGTATAAGTTACTCTCTTATATTCTTTGAGATACCGCAAATGCCTCTGCCCCCATAAGCCGATAGGCTTGTTTTCTTTTTCGGCTGGTAAAGTAAGGCAAGGAATATAGTAATCACCCCGCAACTCATACCAAAGACCGTTGATTTCATCATAAATATACTTGTCCATTAAAAAATCCTCCGTTATAACGTTATAATATATTCGCACATATGTCACAGTTCTCCGATTGCCACACTCTGTTATATCTTGTTATGAGATTTTCTTGCCCTTGTATTTGCCCTTATAAGCAGTCAGGGAAAGAGTAAGCTTGTGTGAAATCATATAAAGGGATAAGATGAACACATTGCGATAAATCCTCTATTTTCAAGGCTTTCGGAGGATTTTATTGAAGCCCTATGACGGACAATAACCACTTATAAAATTGTGGTTTTCAAATGAAAATTTGTCTACCATAAATCAATATTATTTAATTAATCGTTTCCTCAAACTCTGCTTCCGGCACCGGCATGGAATAAAAGTAGCCCTGGGCCACATAAGCTCCAATTTCCTCCATCAGTTCAACATCCTTACTGTTCTCCACCCCTTCGCAAACAACCTGCGCGCCTAATTCTTCCGCCAGTTTTACAATGCCGCGCATGATTTTTACCTGACGGGCATGATCTTCCCTGTTCAGCAGAAAGGACCGGTCCAGCTTGATCACAGAAGCAGGAATCTGTTCAAAAATACCCAGGGAAGAATATCCCGCACCAAAATCGTCGATTGACAGACGGATTCCTTTTTCTTTTAAAACAGCCAGCGTCTTTTTTACCATTTGCTGCTGCAGTTCTTCTACTATAAGCGTCTCTGTAATCTCAACTTCGATCAGATCTTTTGAAATCTGGTACCTGTCAAGTATCTCCACAAAATGCTCCGAAAAGCCCGGCTTGATAAAATGCATTCTGGAAAAATTACAGGAAACAGTAACTACCGGCAATCCGGCATCCATGCGCCTGCGGAGCATTTTACAGACAAATTCAAATACAAAAAAATCTATCTCCGTAATTCTGCCGTTCTTTTCATAATATGGCACAAAAAACCCCGGCGCTTTTACTTTTCCTCCATCTGATGCATCCAGAAAACGGACTAATGCTTCGGCACCCACAATTTCTCCACTGCGGATATCTACCTTGGGCTGATAGTAGACCACAAAATCCTCATTAACATCCACGGAATCCAATAACTTTTCACGCTGGTGACGTTCCCTGATCAGATTTTCCAGATCATCATCATAGATTTTTATTTCATCCTCTTTGTTATTTCCAGTAAATTCAAGAGCCTGATTTGCATAATTGATCGCCAGGCGTAAATCACTGTCCTCCTGTGGTATATAATAAACACCCATTTCAAGTGACATGTGGTTGGCCGTATCCCTCAGAATCCATTTTTCAACTTCATTTCTTATAGCCTGAATCCGCTTCATAAATGCTTCCCTGCTTAAATAGCTTAAAAGCATTACGAAACGATCTCCCTGATTTCTTGCACAGATTTCTGTTCTGGAATCCACGCTTTTAATGAGAATACCGGCAACTCCCTCTAAAAGCCGCTCTCCTGCATTCCACCCATAAATAGTATTATAACGCCGGAACTGCTCCAAATTAACATAGACTACCGCATATTGCATTTTGCGCTCCGGCAGGAGTTTATATTCCCCCCAGTAAATCAGGTAATTTAAATTCCAAATATTCATTTTGGTATCTTTATACATCAGCTTCTGGATTTTTCTGCTGTCACTGATCATATGCAGCGCCACCAGTATGATCAGTATAATGGCAACAATCAGAATACCAATAATTACCAGGCTGTGGTTACGCACGTAATCGATAAAGCTTACCAGCGGATAAGTATTTTCTTTTAGCATATATTCATTGATGCTTTTAGAATCAATTTCAGAAACTGTTTTTTCCAAAATATGAGAAAGTATTTCATCCTCTGCCCTGATTGCCATGGAGATGGAATATTCGCTGCTAAATACATTTTTAATCTGTAAATTTGCATACCGGTATTCCGTCCTCATCAAATCCTCTGCCAGGTAACCGTCACAAAGCACTGCGTCAACAGCAGCTTCACCTGCTGCGTCAATACACTCCTTCTGGGTGTCATAAGTAACAATTGTCAAGCCTTCTGTCTGCAGGGCTTCCCCTACCTTGTCCAGCAGAAAAGGTACCGTTGCCAGTATCTCTATTTCATCAATATTCCTGTTCTTTTCCGTTATCAGGACCAAGGGAACCTCTGCATAATCACATACTTTTGTCAGCTGCTTTTCCTCCAGCGTCTCTTTCATATCCGTGCAGTAGGAAAGAACATCAATCTCTTTCTTTTGCAGTGCAGCCTGGGCTTGTGCCCGGTCTGTCATTTTGCAATATTTCAGTTCCAGCCCAATATCACTGACGCTGTTTTCCAGCAATACTCTGGTAAGCCCTCTGAATTCCCCATCTTTTTCATAAGAAAATGGATAAAACCCATCCAGATAGCCAACCACGATCTGTTTCCGCTCTGCAATATATTTATTTTCCGCTGTTGTCAGCAATGCTGTCTTGTCAAATCTGCTGTAATAAAACTCATTCATCAGCTCTGTTTCCAGCTCCGGATGATTTAACTTTAAATTGGCCGCCGCCTGATTTAATTCACGCATCACTTCATCATTTCCCGGATAGGTAATATAATAAAAAGGCTTTGGCGCAAATCGGCCAATCAGGCGCTGCCCTTCTTTTACTTCTGTAAAGGTATGAACCAGCGCGTCAATCTTTCCTTCTGATAAGGCTTTCTGCAAATCTGCTGTTGATAAATACTCTGTTATCCTGGGATTCTCAATCCCATTATCTTTCATGTATTGCAAAAATTCGTCTTTACGAACATAATTCTCTACCATTCCAAATGTAAGTTCCCGCATCGCTGTAAAATCCTCATAGGCAATGGTACTTTCCGGATCTGTGGCAATGGCTCCAAAGGTATAGCCGCTGGAAAGGTCCGCATACTGATAAAGCTCTGCCCTTTCCGCAGAGTATTGCGCCGAACCCACCAAATCTACCTGTTTATCATCAAGCAGCTTCAGTGCTTCTTCCCAGCTATTACATTTTACATATTCTATCTCCCAGTCTGTATATTCACACAATGCATTTAAATATTCCACATCCATGCCGCCGCAGCTACCGTCGGCATTGGTGACATGGTATCCATCCATAGGAAAAAAAGCGACCTTTATAAGCCTTTTTGAGGCTGCATAAATGTCGCTTTCAAAAAATACAAAAAACAAGTATAGCATTCCTGCAAGAATGCCGCCTGCCAGTGTTATTTTCCTCCTCATAAGTTTTGTCTCAGAATAAATAAGATCACATCCCATCTGCCAAAAGCATAATTAAAAAGATCAACACTCTCCATTCCGGTCTGTCACTTATTTAAAATTTTACCATATTTTATCTGTTATTACCAGTTCTTTCACTCTAAAATCCCCTCGCCCTCCGGACGCTTTCCACATACTGCTCCTGTGCTTTCTGCATCAGATATTTGGGCGCAAGAAGCGCACTGTTCCGCAGCTCTTCCAGTGTATCAAGCTGTGCCTGCGAAGGGTTTTCCGGTGAGACCACTCTGGTCCGCCACACGGCCAGGCATTCCGTAAATTCCACCAGCCAGAAAAGGGGCTCCATGCCCTTATCCATTTGCGCATGCAGCCAGGAAGAATCTCTGCCTGTTAATTCGATCAGCCTGTTAATATGTGACGGAAGCGGTTCCTCCACACTTCCGTCAGGGAGGATGATACACTCGCATTCCTCTGTCTCATCCTCCTGATGAGCATGAATAAATTCAATTACCTTCATGAATTATCCTTCATTCCTATACCGGTCTTTTCAATTAATTTTCGTTCATCCTCGCCAGTTTTGCCGCCTGATCTGCCGCAATGCAGGCGTCAATAATTTCCTGAATATCTCCATCCATGATCTTATCAAGCTTATAAAGCGTAAGTCCGATCCTGTGGTCCGTCACACGCCCCTGAGGGAAATTGTAGGTACGGATCTTTTCGGAACGATCTCCCGTACCGATCTGGCTTCTGCGCATTTCAGCCTCTGCGTCATGTCTCTGCTGCTGCTCAATATCGTAAAGCTTTGCTTTCAGAAGGGCAAACGCCTTTGCTTTATTCTGCAGCTGGGATTTTTCTGTCTGGCTGTATACCACGATTCCTGTGGGATAGTGGGTCAGACGCACTGCAGAGTCAGTGGTATTGACACACTGCCCGCCGTTTCCGGAGGCACGCATAACATCAATACGAATATCCTTATCATCAATAACAATATCAATATCTTCGTCCACCTCAGGCATTACTGCCACACTGATCGTTGATGTATGAATACGCCCGCCGGATTCTGTTTCCGGCACACGCTGCACACGATGCACACCGCTTTCATACTTCATCTTGGAGTAAGCCCCCTGGCCGTTTATCATAAACTGGACTTCTTTCATGCCGCCGATTCCAATTTCGTCTACATTCATGGTATCAACCCTCCAGCGGTTGCCCTCTGCATAATGCACATACATACGATAAACTTCTGCCGCAAAAAGGGCTGCTTCATCGCCGCCGGCGCCTGCTCTGATTTCCACGATAACATTCTTTTCATCATTAGGGTCTTTCGGCAAAAGTAAGATCTTTAATTCCTGCTCAAGCTCCTCGATGCGCTTCTTTGCTGCATTTAATTCTTCTTTCAGCATTTCACGCATATCTTCATCAGACTCCTCCTCCAGCATAGCAAGAGAGTCCTCTGCGTCCTGTTTGGATTTTTTATATTCCTTATATGCAGCTACGATGGGTGTAAGGTCACTTTGCTCCTTCATCAGTTTACGGAATCTTTCCTGATTATTCGCCACTGTAGGCTCACCCAATTCGCCCATGATTTCTTCAAATCGAATTAATAAATCTTCCAGCTTGTCAAACACTGCTCTAACCTCCATATATTCCTGACACTACCCGGTCAAGTCCCGCTAAATCCCTGCAGACTGTAACCTCTTTATAGCCTGCTTTTTCCATATAGCCACTTACCTCTGCCGCCTGATCGCAGCCGATTTCAAAAAACAGCATGCCGCCCGGACAAAGATATTCTCCCGCCTGTCTGATAATTTCCCTGTAAAAAAATAATCCATCCTCTTTTCCATCCAAAGCCATCCTTGGATCATGTTCTCTTACCTCTTCCATCAGGGTTGGAATTACCCTGCTTGGAATATAGGGAGGATTGGAAACAATAATTTCATATTTGCCTGACACATTTTCAAAAAGATCACTTTGAATAAACTCCGCCTTAAGTTCAAGCGCTCTGGCATTTTCCTCCGCCACCATGAGGGCCTTTTTGGACAGATCAACGCCTACGCCCAAGCAGTCATTTGAATACTTAAGAAGACTTAAAAGGATACAGCCGGAGCCGGTGCACATGTCTAAAATGCGCATCCCGTCATGGAGATTTCTCATAACCTCTTCCACCAGTGTTTCCGTATCCTGCCTTGGGATCAGCACATCCTGGGTAACTTTAAAGGAAAGCCCCATAAATTCCTGATACCCCAAAATATGCTGAAGGGGAATATGGAGGCTGCGCCTCTCAATATAGTTTACATAACAATTATACTGTTCTTCTGTCACAGGCTCATTCCCATGGACCAACAGATAATTTCTGTCAGTACCGCAGACTTCCTCAAGCAAAAGCCGGGCATCCAGCGCTGCTTCTTCAATCCGGGCTTCTTTCAGCCTTTCCGTACCCAGACGGTACAATGCCTCGTATTCCATCCTGCTCACCGGTCACTTCTCCAAAGGCTCTTTATTTATTTCAACCTTTTCCTCATCTTCATCATCAGCAGCAGGCCCGTCAGACAGCCAGGTATCATCTATCTCATAGCCAAAGGTTTCCTGTAAATAATTCTTCCAGTCAAACACTGCCTCCACAGACTTAATGGCCACCTCCACCATGTCCTCGTCCGGCTCCTTAGTGGTAAGACGCTGGAGCAGCATTCCCGGCGCTGAGATGATCCGAACGATCCTATTGTCGCTTCTGCCTGCAAGACGAATGATTTCATAAGAAATACCTGCAATAACTGGAATCAGCGCAATACGCAGCACTACCTTAAGTGCCGGATTATTTACTCTGATAAAGAAAAACAGTATGATACTTACAAACATCACAAAGAATAAAAAGCTGGTTCCGCAGCGCTTGTGGATGCGGGAGCTTCTCATTACATTATGCACAGTAAGGGGTCTCCCCTTTTCAATACAGTTGATGCATTTATGCTCTGCTCCATGATACTGATACAGTCTGCGGATATCTTTCATAAGGCTAATACCAACCACATAAGCAAAAAAGATCAATATTCTGATAATGCCCTCTATAATAGCCAAAAGAGAGGCATTTCTCACATACTCCGTCAGCAGCGAAGATATAAAGTAGGGTAATAAAATGAAAATACCCACTGCGAGAAGAATGGAAATCACAGTTGTAATTCCCATAAGGACACTTTCGCCCCTGCCGCCGGACATCTTATCAAGGGTCTTATCCAGCCTGGTTTCCTGTGCTTCTTCATCCTCATAAAAGGAAGCGGAATAATTAAGAGTTTTCATCCCCAGTTTGAGCGAATCCACAAAATTGAAAATTCCTCTGATAAAGGGAATACCAGTCAGCTTGCTGCCATGCATCCATCCACGGAATACATCAATTTCCACTTCAATCTCTCCGTCAGGTTTTCTGATGGCTACTGCATAGTCATCTTTATTTCTCATCATAACGCCCTCTAAGACAGCCTGTCCGCCTATTCCTGAAGAGCGGTTACATTTATTTTTCTTCATATTTACCTCTCTGCTCCCTTTGCTGCTCGCTGCTTCGCCATCCGCAGCATTTGACCGCTCGCAGCAAAGCTGCCGCTCACAGTTTTTGACCGCTCGCAGCAAAGCTGCTGCTCACAGTTTTTGACCGCTTGCAGCAAAGCTGCTGCTCACAGTTTTTGACCGCTCGCAGCAAAGCTGCTCGCTGTTGCGACATTCGTCAGATGCGTGTGCAAAAGCACCCGCATTACGCTGTAATATCAGCCACGCAATTGTGTGCAAGCACACATTGTATGTCTGCCATTACAGCTGCGCGCATGCCCTGCATACGCGCCTGACTCATTGTTCACACAAAATAAGGTTGAGATGTGACCACCCCAACCTTTCTGTGCAAGTTATTTGCTTTCTACACCATATTTCTTATTGAACTTATCAATACGTCCATCAGTTCTTGCAGCTTTCTGCTGGCCCGTGTAGAATGAATGGCACTTAGAACAAACTTCAACGTGAATATCCTTTTTGGTTGAACCTGTTACAAATGTATTGCCACAGTTGCAAGTTACAGTTGCCTGATAATACTCAGGATGGATTCCTTCTTTCATGTTTTCACCTCTCTATAAAAACTTAGTAATAGATTCGTTCTCATCCTCTGCACATAAGTTGTGCCGCTGTATATATTTTGTATATATTATACCCGAAACAGCTTTTTAATTGTATCATAGCTTATTCTATCATGCAAGTATTTTTTAAAACCATTTTATTTTTTTTACCATGTTTACAACTTCCTGGTTATTTCTGGTCTTTGCAAACATATCCAGTATCTTGTCTACGGATTCCTCCGGTTTTAATCCATTGAGGCCTTTGCGCATGATATTGATTGCTTCCAGCTCATCCTGCGTCAGCAGAAGGTCTTCCCTTCTGGTTCCCGATTTGGGAATATCAATAGCTGGGAATACTCTCTTCTCGGACAGCTTGCGGTCCAGCACAAGCTCCATATTGCCGGTTCCCTTAAATTCTTCATATACCACATCATCCATCTTACTGCCGGTATCTACTAAGGCAGTTGCAAGAATAGTAAGAGAGCCTCCCTCCCGCATGTTTCTCGCTGCGCCGAAAAATCTCTTAGGCATATGTAATGCCGCAGGATCAAGACCTCCTGATAAGGTACGTCCGCTTGGCGGTACTGTCTGATTGTATGCTCTGGTCAGCCTGGTAATACTGTCAATCAGTATCATAACATCCTTTTTATGCTCAACCAGACGTTTTCCTCTCTCTATTACCATTTCTGAAACACGCTTATGATGCTCCGGCAATTCATCAAAGGTAGAATAGATTACCTCAACGTTTGGCCCTTCAATGGCCTCCTTGATATCTGTAACTTCCTCAGGCCGTTCATCAATCAAAAGGATGATCAGATGCACCTCAGGCGCATTACGCTTTACTGATTTGGCCACATCCTTAAGCAAGGTGGTTTTGCCTGCCTTGGGAGGAGACACGATCATACCGCGCTGGCCCTTGCCTACGGGACTGATCAAATCCATAATTCTCATGGCAACGCTGGCGCCAGGCATTTCCAGATGCAGTCTCTCATTGGGAAAAATAGGGGTCATATCCTCAAAGTTGCATCTTCTTGCCGCCACTTCAGGCGCATAACCATTAATACTCTTTACATAAAGAAGCGCCGCAAACTTTTCCCCCTGGGTTCTGACACGGGTATTTCCCTCAAGAATATCACCTGTCTTTAATCCAAATCTTCTGATCTGGCTGGGTGCCACATATACGTCATGATCCCCGGGCAGATAATTTTCACAGCGGATAAATCCATATCCGTCAGGCATTACCTCTAAAATACCCCTTGCAGCAATACCGCTGTCCAATTCTGCGGGATACTTGTCCTCATCTGCCTTAGGCTCCTCCACTCTCTGCTCCGGACGGTCTGCCTTATATTCTGCTCTCTCATTCTTTCCTTCTCTGGCATCTGTCCTTCCTGATGCAGCCGGCTTTGCCGGAATGGATTTGGGCTGTACGCTCTTTCCTTCTGCCTTGTCCTTTTCGTCTTCCGCAAGCATCAGCTCCACAAGCTCGGCCTTCTTCATCGTTGATGTGCCTTTCAGCCCTCTGGCTTTTGCAATCGCCTTTAAATCGGCAAGCGCCAAAGACTCATACTTTTCTCTCATAATATCCTCCATTCATATATACTCATGGTATCACTTACCAATCAGTCAAATCATTTATTTTTCTTCGGGATTTTATCACGACTTGTTATCTGAAATGTCTGTAAATTAAATTATACAACATAATTATAAAAATAGAAAGTTTTTTTCGAAAAAATCGGGGAACAGGAAAGGAACTGTGCATTAATTGATTAATGCCACAGCCCCTGCCAGAAATTTTATAAAAATTCCTGTATAAGAAGAACTGATTTACATATAAAGGAAGATATTATATATATTGATGCATACAATTAAGCCCATCAATCCCATAAAAAGCTTATCCACCGTTTTATTATCAATTTTCTTATTAATTTTGCTGCCTGCCAGACCTCCCAGTATCCCGCACAAGATCATCAGAATAAGTATCTTTGGTTCAAAAGGCGGGACATTCCTTTTTATCACTGTAGATAAAAGGCTGGAAATCTGTGAAAACATGATTATGTAAATGGAATACATTGCCGCCTGCTTTGTGGTCATGGAAAAGAAAAAAAACAGCACTACCAGATTAATCGGGCCTCCCCCTATCCCCAGAAAAGAAGACATGATTCCCAGTACGATTCCAATTCCAAAAATAACGGCCTTACTCTCCACATTCTTTGTGCGGATCTTTTCTTTAAAAACAGTATAAATCAATGTTCCCATTGTAATCAGCATAAGCACCAGCGCCTGGATCGCTCCAACCCGGCTGCTGTCAGATAAGCGGCTTATGATGCTCTGGTAAAGTTCTTTTCCTGCCAGTCCCCCTGCCACACCTCCAAGGGCCAGTACAGTGGCAAATGTTTTATCAAATGCAAAATCCTGTTTTGCCTTCAGATTCTTGTAGAGAGAAACCACCGACATGGAAAGTACGGTACAGCCTGAAAGAAACGAAACTGTTGTAACTGCCATGACCCCCGTTGCATCCAAAACCGGCTTAATGATCACGCCGCCGCCAATACCGCAGATGGCTCCCACTACTGATGATAAAAAACAAACCATTACAATAATCAGATATTCCATTTGAAGTCTCCTCCCTCTGTCATTGCGCTGCCTGCATCATATTATCCAGCAGAACATACTGGCTCACTGGCACAGATTTTTCCACTGCACCGGCCTCCAGAAACTCTCTCTGCTGAGTTTCATAGAATCTGGCCACATCACCCTTTTTAGCGCCTACGCTTACAAACCCTTCTGTCAGCCACTGTGCGTCCTTGCGCTGTTCATAGGCGCTTTCTTTATCAATTACTGTAACCTCTGAGATCCAGTCCGCTACCTTCTTTACATTGTTTTCTATTGCCCTGTAATTCATGCCTTTATAAATAGCTCTCGTGAAACGCAGCACCCTATCGGAATGTTCCTTTGCATATTGCGGTAAAGTGATCCATGAAGAGATTGAAGCTGTTTTATTGGAATAAGTCATGTTATTGGCGAGCACCACAGCATCATTTCCAAGCTTCTTTAATACTTCCAGCGTATATGGCGACCAGATAACGCCAGCGTCCAGGCTGCCCTTTTTCATTCCCTCAACAACTTCTTCGGGCTTTAAGTTTATGATTTCTGCTTTATCAGGAGAAATTCCTTCTGTTTCCAATGCAATACGCAGAATTGTTTCACTGGATGCATGCTCTACATTTCCGATCTTTTTGCCTCGCAGATCCGCCACTGTCCTTACCCCATGCTGCCTGTTCCCTATAATTGCCTCCGCATTAGATAGATGGGACATTGTTACAATTGTTGCACGCCCTTTTATACAAAATTTGTGTGCACCGTTGCCAATATACCCAAAATCAATCTTTCCTTCTTCCATTGCCTGAATGATTTCCAGTCCATTAGCATATTCATAGAGGTCTACGTGAAGATTTTCCTTTTCAAAAAAGCCCATCTTCATCGCCGGTATCACCGCGCAGAGACTGCCATAATTGGGCATATATGCTACCCGGATAATATCCGGATTCTTATCCTTATTTTCTTTCGTATGTAAAAAAGCGTTTTCACAGGTGTCTTTCATCCTGTCATATATGCCGGACACTGCAAATGCCTTTTCCCCAATATCAAGTGAATTTTTTACAATGTTTTTAAAATGGGCAACAATACTTTCCGTTGCAGAATAATTGCTGTCGCTTAGCTTCTCCAAAGATTCCATGTTCTCTATAATGACATTCTTTTGCTCGTCCATCTCTTTGGAATTAGTCTCAATCTGCCGCACCTTTGCCACCACATCCTGTATCAGCTCGTTGGTCTGCTTCATCAGAGAGTTGGTTTTTTCAAGGCTCTCCGTCTGCTTTTTAAAAGCATTCTGTACTGTTTTTATATTTGCAACTGACTTGTTTGATTTTTCCGCCAGCCCATTAATGATCTCTCCTATTGTTTCCGCACTTTTCCTGCTCTGCTCTGCCAAAGCACGTATTTCCCCTGCTACGACGGCAAATCCCCTGCCGGCTTCCCCTGCCCTTGCGGCTTCTATAGAGGCATTGAGGCTAAGCAGATTGGTCTTAGTGGCAATGCTGTTAATGATATCCACCGCCTGCTGTATTTCCTGAGTTGCATGGTTAGTTTCCAGCGTATTTAAGGAAATTTCCTCGATACAGCTTTCAGTATTGGAATTTTCCTCTATCAACCCCCTGAAAATCCCAACGACTTCCTCATTACTGCCCTGCATATTCAAAGTAGCTGTATCCAGCTCCTCCACATAATCATTCGTCTGATCGATAACCTTTCCCATGTCAATTGTAATTTGGTTTATTTCCTTAGTGCGTGATACCAGTTCACTGTTTCCCTCATTAATAACTTCTATGGAATTACCTACAGCATTGATTGCAACATTTGTACTGTCAGCAGTATAATTCATTTCCAGAACATTTTTATTTAAGCTGCCCAGGCTACTGCTGATTTCGTTAAGTAAACCCTCCTGCATATCCTGTTTCATATCCTTGGTTTCTGGCTTTGCTTTTTCCGGTTTCTTATTTACAAATAATTTCATAGCATACTCCTTACTATTTTATCTACAGAAATAGATGGGCTATATTCAGATCATTAATCATCTTAATGACTTCCTTCGTCCGGCTGCAGCCGAATTTCCTCAGCAGTCCCTTTATCTGTGTTTTTACAGTAACCGTTTCTACGCATCTTTCTTTTGCAATTTCTTTAACTGTCTTTCCTTCCAGCAGCTTTTTAATAAGTTCTCTTTCCGTCATTGTCAATTTGGAAATATTATTGATAAAAAACAAAAGACTTTTTTCACTTTTTTGAAGTCTTACATATTCCCTCATAACTGTTTCATGCACCTTACGTTCCATAATGGGATTTCCCGCATAGACACTCCTGATATGGTTAAGGATCTCTTCTTCACTGCACCCCTTTACCAGGTAGTCAACCGCCCCTGCACCCATTGCTGTTAAGATCATATCATTGGTATCATGTACCGTTAAAAATATAACATTTACATCACCCAGCTGTTCCCGCAGCTGCTCTGTTGCGGCAATGCCGGCATTGGGATTTTCCATCTCAATGTCCATAAGGATAATGTCAAATTCCGTTTCCCCGGCCAGCTCTACGATCTTCTTCCCGGTACCGGCAGTACCCACCACTTCCATATCCTCCTGCCTGTCAATCAATTCACACATATCCTCCAGAAGCAGTGGAAAATCATCGGCTATCATTATTCTGATTTTCTTTATATTCTCTTTTACTTTCATTTTTATTTCCCAACAATCTGTCATTCATATACTTAGGTAACAAAATATAAAAGCTGCTGCCTTGCCCCTCTTTACTTTCTACCCTCAGACTTCCTAAATGCCCCTTCACAATTGCTCTTACATAATAAAGCCCCATTCCCCAATTGTGATTCCTGTTCTTATTTGTATAGAAAGGATCAAATATCTTTTTCATCATATCCCTGGGTATTCCCACACCGTTATCCCTGATTTCAATCACGGTATACAGCCTCTCATCATGGCTGAGCAGGGAAATCTTACCCTCCTGGCCCCGTTCCGCTGCATCTACCGCTTCCTGGGCATTAATAAGTAAATTGTAGATTGCCTCGCACAGGTGGGCTTTATCTGCCAGCACAGCAGCATCGGATTCCAATAAAACCTCCACAAAGGCATCGGGATATTTATCATAAAACCTGTTAAGCGAATCCTCCACAATTTCTTCCAATTGACAGGAGACCATGAGGATGGAATTGGACTTCACTGAATGATAAAGCACTTCCATTCTTTCCAGTAATGCTTCGTTAATATTGTCCAGAGTGGTGATATACTCCTTAGCCTTTTCAATATTTTCTTCCTTCTCCATATCAAGACTGCTTAAGCGTTTGAAAATAACCCTGTTAGCAAGAAGCTGATTTTTGGTACTGTGAACGAACACCAGGGTTCCGACCCGGGCGGTATTATACTTCCGTTCCATTACCACATCTTCCATATCACTTACATAAGTCTGCTGTGTATAGCGAAGCAGGCTGATAAAGCCCAGAATACCACAAACTACATTCACCAGCATCAACAGGTAATACGCTTTGATATCCCACATATACTGCAGATAACCTATTCCCCTTTTCCATGTGTAAGAGGAACTGTAAAACCGGTATACCTGCCCTGGATCCTGACCACAGTAAAATACATACAGTCCCGACATTGCAATCATATATATAACAATCAGGCTGAACTGCCGTCGGCAAAATACCATGGTGATGGATAAATACTCAATGATCAACAAAGTCAAAGCAATTATAACATATAACCAAATCCAAAAATACGAAAAATCTACAATAAAATTCTGAATATCCGGATTCCACGCTATGATTGCCTTGTAAATTTTCGGATAATAAACAATTAAGGAAATAACAGGAAGAATGACAGATACCTTCTTTATCAGAGGGTTCCGACGAATGACAGGAAGCATTGAATACCGCATTGCCATCTGCAAAAGAAAAGCAGGAAACAGATATCTTCCCAGTGCAATCATGTAGCCAATCAAATCTAATGGAATGACCAGGTACTGGATTTTTGTTTTTAACTCCATGGAAACAAACATAAATTCCAGCATTTCCCTGGAATAACCGCCCTTTTTGGCCACAAAAATTAAGATACCGGTAAACTCCAGCATCAGACTGATGCACATTCCCGAAAGAAAAAAGGATTCTATGCTTCTTTTCCTAAATAGCACAAAACCAGAAGCTATCAAAAAGGCCCCCAGCATTAAAATCAACATATAAACACACGCTCCTTTTCTCCCTGCCTGTTTTCAATAATGCTTGAGAGTAGTATACCCGAAGGCAGACTACTCTCATTTTATGCACATTATTAAAACACATTACCCCTGATGATTACTGTCCTGCTTCAATCATTACATCCAGCATTACATAATCTGAAACTGCCGGAACGGGATCTACCTCTACAGCGCCTGCTGCAACAAATCCCTGCTTCTGTGTTTCATAATATTCTTCTACCAGACCATTTGCTGCTCCTTCAGAAACTTCTTTGCCTGTCAACCAGTCAGCATCGCCTCTCTGCTCATATACGCTGTCGTAATCCTGTGCTACCTGAGTTGCCACATACTGAGCTACCTCATCATAATGATCATCTGCTGCATAATCCATTGCTTTAAAGAGAGCCTTTGTAAATCTTACAAGTATGTCTTTGTTTTCTTCAGCATAGGAAGGCATTACGATCCAGCTTGCAAGAGATACAGTAGTGTCCTTAAATGTCATATTGTCTGTCAGCTTTGTTGCATCACTCATCTCTTCTAAGATTTTCAGGCTGTTAGGTGACCATGTTGCACATGCGTCTACACCGCCTGAAAGCATTGCTGTAACGATTGCGGATGCATCCATATCCACTGCTTCAATGTCATCCATTGTCATGCCCGCTGCATTTAAGGAATTTACAAGAATGTCCTCGCTGGAGCTTCCTGAAGAATATGCTACCTTCTTGCCTGCCAAATCCTCTACTGTTGTGATTCCTGCACCGCCAATAAGTGCATCACCGTTGGAGATATGGGAAAGTGCAAAAATAGATGCCTGGCCATTAATACATAACTTATGTGCGCCCTGACCGATATATCCAATATCGATACTTCCTGATTCCATAGCTGCGATAATGGTAGGACCATCTGCAAACTCAACCATTTCTACTGTAATTCCAACTTCGTCAAAATATCCTTTTTCCTTTGCGGTAAGCACTGACCACAGGCTTCCGTAGTTAGGCATATATGCTATATTCAAAGTTACAGGTTCATAGCTTTCTTCTGCCGGTGCTGCTTCCTC
>USJG01000029.1 GCA_900554925.1 uncultured Lachnospiraceae bacterium | reverse complement strand
AACAAACGGTATGATAAAGGACGCGGTGGAATCAGGAGCCAGCACCCTTGAGGAAGTACAGGAAATCACCGGAGCCGGAACTGTATGCGGCACCTGTATTGAAAATGTACAGCACCTTATTGATCAATTTGTAAGTGAACGTCAGTCATAGATCCGGACAGTTATTGATATGAAAGATCTAAAGCGTATTACTTTAACAGGAATATTGTTCGTAATAATCCTGGGAAGCCTCTGGCATTTCGTCTATCAGTGGACAGGAAACAACCCTGTTATCGGACTTTTCTTTCCAGTAAATGAGTCTACATGGGAGCATATGAAATTATGCTTTTTTCCCATGCTGCTCTACTCCTTTTACATGAATCAAAAATTAAAAACACAATACCCTTATATTACTTCATCTTTGCTTTTGGGCATTTTAGTCGGAAGCTTTTCTATTCCAGTGCTCTTTTATACTTATTCGGGAATTTTAGGATTTCATCTTTTCTTCCTTGATATAATCACATTCATAGCCAGCATCCTTCTGGCCTTTTTATGCGTTTATAAATTTTCTTCCTCAGCCAAACTATCCTCTTATAAGCGCTTACTGTCAATGCTGGTTGGGCTTCTTTTCATTTGTTTTCTTTTATTTACTTATCTTCCGCCGAAGATTGGACTCTTTGCAAATCCTGTAAAATAAAAGTTATGGAATCATTTATGATTTCTTTATGATTTCTTTCTTATTTGGAAACATTATGTACACAATTAAACTGTATCATTTTAAATATCAAATGAAGTCGCCGGTGCCGATATTTCTATTGCGTGCTGACCGGCTTCGACTAAACATTACAGTTTTATCTGTTTCCATAGAGGCCGGCACGAGGCAGTGCTGGCTGTTATTATTTATAGGATTCGGGTGGCAAAAGGTGCTTTTGGAAAGTGTTCCCGGCAGATTGCACAAGAGGAATTGCACGCTGTCAACTTCGGAAAACGGATTTTCTAAATGTTCTTAATGAAGGCTGTCTTACTGAACGCAACCATCCGCAATTCGCCATCCAGGCTCATAGCGGATTTTTTGGGACATCCATGTCCCGAAATTGCTGCTCTGCATAAGACCATTAAGAAAATCTCATTTTCCTTTGCAATGACAGCTTAGCAATTTCTTTTGTGCAATCTGCCGATTCCAAATTTACCAGGCACCTTTTTATACCTGAATCTTTATAGGTATGCTCTTTCTTCTTACTGTTACAAAAAGGAGCAGGAGATGTTTAATCTCTTGCTCCCGGAAGTCTGTATCTGAAAAATCTTTTTGAAAGCTGTTTCAAATTAAGGGGAAACAGCGGATATACATAACTCTTTCCTGATACGGTGCGATTGGTAAAGATCGCCAGTAATGTTAATATAATACCTGCAATATATCCCCAGACTCCAAACCATGCGGTAAGGATCAGATTAATGATACGCATAAACTTGATGGCGTAGCTTAGCTCATAGCTTGCCTGGGTATAATTTGCAATGGCTACGAATGCCATATAAAGCATAACCTCTGAGTTGAACCATCCGCTGTTGACTGAAAACTCTCCAAGCACCAGTGCTGCCATCACGCTTAAAGGCGTACTTAGCATATTAGGGGTATTTACCGCCGCCAGCCTCAGACCGTCTATTGCCAGCTCCAAAAGCAGGAATTGCCAGACCAGCGGAATATTGACGGTATCTTTCACCGCAATAAATTCAAAGCCTGCCGGAATCCACTCCGGTCTCTGCATCAACAAAAGAAAGGTTGGCGTCATAATATAGGTCAGTATGGCAATCAAAAACCTGGACAGTCTTAAATAGGTTCCTGTGATCGGTGGAAAATAATAATCATCCGCCTCCTCTATCACATCAAAAACAGAGGTAGGCGTGATCATGGCCGATGGAGAATTGTCAACCAAAATCACAATATCTCCTTCAAGAATCTGGGCTGCTGCGGTGTCCGGCCTTTCCGTAAATTTGAATTTTGGAAAGGGATTGTACCATTTCTTCTTATACAGACATTCTGCCAGGCTTTCCTGATTCATAGTAAGGGCGTCTACTTCTATTTTATTAATGCGCTCCTTGATCTGATCGAGAAAAACATGATCCACCCGATTATCCATGTAACACAGGACAATGTCCGTCTGAGAGCTTTTTCCTGCATGAAGCATCTCCATCCGAAGATAAGGACTTCTGATTCTTCTCCTGATCAGCGCTGTATTAAATACAATGGTTTCCACAAAGCCATCCTTGGAACCTCTAAGCACCTTATCCTTCTCCGGCTCTCCCACGCTTCTTGCCGGATAAGTTCTTGAGTCGATCAAAAGGCATTTGTCATAACCGTCAATGAACAAGGCAAAGACGCCCGACATAATAAAATAAGTAATCTGATCCCACTGATCCTGCAGATCCACCTCCACATAAGGAAGGCTAGTCTTTGACATTTCATGGGCATCTGCGGGCATTTCCTCTTCCTTAATATCCATAAAATACTGAAGCATCTTCTGCATCATCTCATCTTTGCAAAATCCATCAATAAAATACATACAAGCCTGTCTTCCGCCAATTTGTATTACCCGGTAGACCAGGTCAAAATTAATATCCGCGGATAAATAGCTGTTTAAATAGCTCATATTTTCTGAAAGGGAGGTACTCATCTTAGTTTTATCCATAAAAAAACTCCTTCCGCTTACAATGCATTTATTAGCATTATGTGGCAAAAGAAGTTATTTTATACAATATTTACAGGAATATTACTGTCTTCCGGTGCTGCCAAAGCCGCCTCTGTCCGCGCCTTCTAATACCTCTACCTCC
The DNA here is from genome assembly GCA_900554925.1 of uncultured Lachnospiraceae bacterium. Classification (GTDB taxonomy): domain Bacteria; phylum Bacillota; class Clostridia; order Lachnospirales; family Lachnospiraceae; genus Suilimivivens. Next base: position 15,222 of record USJG01000029.1, on the reverse strand, counting down.
TGAAATGTGATTTTAGGCTGATTTTCAACGATCCTGAACTGGCAGATTCTGTCATTACATGAAATATGGGTATCGCGCATGGCATATACCGGCATAAACCACTGATCATTGTCTCCACAGTAAGAGCAGTCAACTACGCCCTGATGGTTTGTCTGGATAATGCCAAAATTTTTGTATGTGGAACTTCTCGGTACAATATGTGCTTCATACCCTTTAGGCAGTTCCATTGCCACACCCAGCGGAATCAGCTTAAACTCACCCTGTTTTAAATCCACATCTTCAGCGGCGCGAAGATCGATCCAGTCAGATTTTCCATCTATGTAAGTCAGCTTTTCAATTTTGTCCGTAAAATATTTAATCTTGATCGTTTCCATAAATTCTGTAAAATACCTTTCTAAGCATAGTCGCCGCAGTGTAAGATCGGCACAGCAGGATCCGTCTGTTTCAGTGATTTCTGTACGTCAATTACTCTCTGATTACTGCTTCCCTTCCATAAAAGCTTATTGTCTTTTTTGTCAATTTCAAACTCGCCGTCTACCACAACATCTACATACTGCATAATTGCATAATGCAGGATATTTTCCCAGCTGTCTCCGGTATACAGCCAAATTGTCTTATCAGGATACTTTTCCTTGATTTCCGACATTAAGTTTCTTACATCCAGGCGGTTGGCTGCATGAAGAGGATCGCCGCCTGAAAACGTAATGCCCGAAATATATGGCTTATCCAGCTGCTCAAAAATTTCCTGTTTAGCCGCATCGTCGAAAAGAAGGCCACCGGCAGGGTCCCAGGTCACAGGATTATGACATTCCCTGCAGCAGTGTGAGCATCCGGCAACCCACAGTACGACCCGAAGTCCGTCGCCGTTTAACATGTCATCCTTAGTAATATTATGATACCTCATTTAACTACATGCTCTTCCTTTCTGCAATTTCTGCCATTTTTGCCTCATTTAATCTTGTATCCCCGTGTACTCTGGAATAAGAAAGATAACCGTTCATACGTTCAATCTTGGTCAGATTCTTGCTTCCACATACAGGGCATACATCCATTTCCAGTTCCTGATGGCCACAGTCATCACAGTAAGCAAGAGATAAATTAACGCCTTCATAAAATCCCATATCCATGGCACGGCGGATCAGGGTTTTGATTGCTTCAATATTATAATCAATAGGGTATTTTACATATTGAATTTTACCGCCATTGGAAAGCTCCCAGAAGCGATACTCAAGATCCTGCTTCTGAATGGGAGTAATATCCTCTGATACATGACAATGAAAGCTGTTGGACACATACTCTCTGTCGGATACCCCTTCAATAATACCGTATTTTGCCCGGAACTGCTTTACCTGAAGTCCGCACAGACTCTCGGCGGGAGTTCCGTATATCGCATAAAGATTTCCATCCTCTTCCTTAAATTCATTGATTTTCTGATTAATATGCTCTAAGACCTCAAGAGCAAACGCTCCGTCCTCCACCAGTGACTTTCCGTTATATAATTCCTGCAATTCATTAAACGCTGTAATGCCAAAGCTTGCGGTTGCCGTTTTCAAAATAGGCTTAATCTTATCGGTGAGCTTTAAATTTCCGCCTAAAAATCCTCCCTCACAGTATGCAAGAGGGTTGGTGGATGCGCGCATTTCCCCAAGATAAGCGTAGGTTCTGATATGAAGCTGGCGGATTAAATTCAGGTAATAATCAAGTACCTCATAGAAATCCCGGCTCTCCTGTCTTGACTTTGCAAGAATCATTGGCAGATGTAAAGATACTGCTCCGATATTAAAGCGTCCAACAAAAATAGGGGTATCATTATCATCTGCGGGATGCATTCCTCCTCTTTCATACCAGGGAGAAAGAAACGCACGGCATCCCATAGGGGATATCACCTTTCCGTATTGCTTATACATACTTGCAATATAACCTTTTCCGGTCAGAGAAAGCCAGTCCGGATACATGGTCTTGGCAGAACACTTTACGCCCGCCTCAAAAACATCCTCAAGCTCCCTACCGGGGCCATGAAGATTTTCATCATATAAAAATACGATCTTAGGGAAAAGAACCGGTTTCTTGCACTCCTTCTTGCCCTGTCCTTTTCTTCTCACATTTAAGAGGGAAATCGTTGCAAGTCTTGCAAATTTTCCAGTGCCGATACCCGCCGTAACAGTAATAAAAGGATAGTCCCCACGGCTGGAGGCCACCGTATTAAACTTATATTCCCATCCCTGGAAGCCCTGTTCAAACTCACGTTTTACATCCGCATAAGCCTCTGCTTCCGCTGTTTCTCTGTCAATTCCCAGATTTAAAAATCTCTTAAGGCTTTTCTGATAGGTTTTTTCCGCATAGGGCTCTAAGATTTTATCTACCTCCGGTACCGTAAAACCGCCATACTGCTGGCTGGCCGCGCTTAAAACAATGTCTCCGATCACATCAAATGCCACATCCAGGGTTTTGGGCTCATTGTACCAGATATTTCCCATCTCAAAACCACCGGTAAGCACATTTGCCACGTCAAACAAACAGCAGTTCATGGTATCTCTTCTTGCAGACATATCATGGACATAAATATAGCCATCCCTGCATGCCTGAATTTCCTCAGTTGTCATAAAGAATTTCTGATACAATTCCTTGTTGAACTGATTAAAAATAAGGCTTCTTTTGGTGGAAACAAGGGCACTGTCCGTATTGGCATTTTCCTTATCGCCCACATACATAATAGACTGACTTTTTTTGTACACATCATCCATCATGCGTACAAAATCCTGCTTATAATTGCGGTAGTCACGATAGCTTTTTGCCACGATCGGCTTTACGTCCTCAAGAGCGCTCTCTACGATATTATGCATAATCGGAATTGGAATCCGATCCTCCTCCAGTTCATTTACCTTTTCAACCACATATTCACAAATATGCTTTTTCTCTTCCTCAGTAAATTTTGTCAAAGCTCTGTATGCACTTTTTCCTACCGCATCAATGACCTTCTGTACATTAAAGGCTTCCAGGCTGCCATCCTTTTTGATTACTTTAACTTCTTTTTCCGGCTTGTACATTTCACCGTACTTTGCGGCTGTTTCCTGCGTATGGCTCATTTTATCTCCTCCATTCTTCCCCTCATTCAAATATGAAAGATACAAAATCTAGTGTTTTTATTTGTCATCCATCAAAATATTGTACAATATCTAGTATAATAAACACCTATGGGTCTGTCAACTTGAATGTGGTTTAAAATTTAACAAAAATCTACTTAAGTATTCCCGATGCTGCCACCGCTTCCACAGCTTTTCTGATCTCTTCCACCGGCAGGGTAAGCGCAAAGCGGACATACCCTTTCCCCCGTCTGCCAAAACTGCTTCCCGGAGTACATAAAACTCCGGACTTTTCTAAAAGCTCCATAACAAAAGCCACATCATCGGTATAACTTTCGGGAATTTTTCCCCAGGCAAACATTGTTCCCTGGCTGTCCGGTATATTCCAGCCGATTTCCCTGAAACCGCCGCAAAGTGCATCTCTTCTTCTCTGGTACTCCGCGCATCTTTCTTTTATGCCCTTATCAGGCCCCTTAAGGGCTGCGATTGCACCGTACTGTACCGGAAGAAAGGTTCCGTAATCAATCTGAGAACGAAGTTTTTTAAAATTCTGTACCAAATATTCATTGCCAACTAAAAAGCCAACTCTTGCTCCCGTATAGTTATAACTTTTAGACAAAGAATAAAATTCAACGCAGGTTTCCTTAGCTCCCTGAAACTGCAAAATAGATTTTCCCACATGTCCGTCATAGATAATATCTGAATACGCATTATCATGTATGATAATAATCTGATGGGCTTTGGCCCATGGAATCAGTTCTTCATAAAAACGATCCGGTGCAATCTTACAAATAGGGTTAAGCGGATAGGAAACGATCATAAATTTAGTCTTTTCCAATAATTCTTCATCCATCCCATTTAAATCCGGAAGATAATCATTTTCTTCCTTTAATTCGTAGGTTCTCACATCCGCCTGTGCCAGCGAAGGCCCTATGGAGAAGATTGGATATCCGGGGTCCGGCACAAGGACAATATCGCCGGGATTACAGAGTGATAAACCGATATGCGCAATGCCCTCCTGGGAACCGTAAACATCCGTTACCTCGTTTTCATTTAAGGTCACATGATACCGGACTTTAAAACGTTCTATTACCGCCTGTGTCAATTCCGGAAGCATTTTCAATGCGTATTTATAGTTATCGGGGTTTTGGGCTGCCTTCGTAACCGCCTCCATAATGTGCGCTTCCGTAGGAAAATCAGGGGTTCCCACGGACAGATTGTATACCTTTCTGCCTGTTCTTTCTACTTCCTCCTTTTTCTCATTAAGCACTTGAAAAATGCCTTCCTCATAATTCTTCATTCTGTCTGATACCTGTAATTTCATAATTTGATGCCTTTCTTCGTAAATTTTTCTAAAATCTATTTATTTCCTTTGTAATTCTCCAGGATCTGCTCAACAAAATGAATATATTCATTTTGTACATAGCCAGGAGCAAGGATACAGACCTGATTGCCAAGACCGGTCAGCCAGCCGTAAAACTGTCCGCTTAAGGCTGCCTTAACCCTTACGCTGATCCGGTCCTCATCAAGCTTTCGTATATCAACCTCTCTCCCAAAACGGTCCAGGATAATACCGATCATATTTCCCGGAAGCCCTAAAGTTACCGTTTCCGTTTTCCCGCCAAACATTCCAAAGGTCCGGTTTGTATATTCCGCAATGTCAAATTCCCGAAATGCTTCCACCCCTTTGCGCTTTTCCTCCGAAAGCTCCGTGATCCGGCTCATTTTATCCACTCTGAAATGCTTGATCTTTTCTTCCTCATCATCATAAGCAATCAAATAATAATTTTCATCCTGCCAGGTAAGGGCCCATGGACTTACCCGATACTTTCGGCCCTCTCTCCTTGGCTGAAGCTCTTTTTTGATATTCCATGAAAGATAAGTAAAAGCAACTGGTGAATTATCCTGAATAGCTTTATGGATACGGTCAACATTGTAGTAAATACTTTCATTTTCCGTTTTCACCCTTCCTGCAACAAATACCTGTCTCTGAAGCTGCTTTCCTTCATAGGGCCCCGCCAGTTTTTCGATTTTGGCAATCAGCTCTCTGGATTTCTTCTGGGTGATAAAGCGGGATGCCTGCACCGCATCCACCAAAAGCTTTAATTCCGGCAGTTCAAATTCCCTGCTGGCAAGATAATAGCCGCCTCCGCTTCGGGATTTAACATTAACGATATCATAGCCAAAGCAGATTAAACATTCAATATCATCATAAATGCTTTTTCTTTCTGCTGAAATGCCGTAGGAAGCCAGCTCCCCTATAATATCCTGGGCGGACATGCAATGCGCCTCATCTGTTTTCTCTGTAAGAATTTTTAATATGTACAGAAGTTTCATTTTCTGATTGGCTGATTTAGCCATTACAATATTCCCTCCACTTCCCACAGGTTACTGATTTCATAATCAATTTTAAGGTCAGTATCGTTGCTTTTGCCCGCAGGATTATACCAGCAGCAGGAAATTCCTGCCAGATTTCCGCCTTTCATATCACTGGAAAGGGAATCTCCAATGATAATTGCCCTGTCTTTCTTAAAATCCGGGATTTTTTGAAAACACTGTTCAAAATATTCTATATAGGGTTTAGGATACCCAATCTCTTCGGAAACAAAGATCCCCTCCAAAATCTGATCCAGGCCGGATAAATGAAGCTTATTTCTCTGGGTTTTGGAAACCCCATTGGTCACTGCATACTGCCTGACTTTTCCTTTCAGTTTGCTGCAAAGCTCATAGGCATTATCACGAAAATAATATACTGACCCTAATGCCTTTTGATATACAGTGGCAAAATCTGCGGCAGCTACATGGGTAATACCAAGCTCCCGAAAAAGTTGTTCAAACCTTCCTGTAAGCAATTGGCTTTTGGTAACCTCTCCCAATTCAAGACGCTTCCAGTATGCTTCGTTAATTGTAGCGTAGAGAGATACGATTTCCTCATCGGCTTCCATGCCAAATTTCTTAAAACTGTACCTGATCGCATGATCCTGTGACTTATCAAAATCCAATAGCGTCTGATCCACATCCCACAATATAATTTCAAACTTATTCATCTGTCACTTTCCTCAGCATCTTCTGATTTTTTCTGTTCTTTAAAAAAGATTGCGCCAAAGGCGCAATCTCTGCCTGCGAGCGGTGCCCATTAACACTCCCACAACCTATACTGTTAATTTTCTGATACCTCTGCGGCTTCCTGTCCCTTAAGCTGAGCATCTTTGCGCTTACGCAGCTTGATTCCTGTAAAAACAGCAATTCCACAGAGAACTGCTATGATAACCATCAGCAGCAGATAGGATAAAAAGGAATTAAAAAATAAAATAAAATTTTCCATCACTCCACTATACCTTTCTTGATAAGCATATCACGCTCTAATCATATCATTGTGCCATTTTTCAGTCAAGCATCTGCCATGCGCCGGTTTCTAAAAAATTACCCGCCATAGCTTCCGCTTCCCGAATAATATCCGCAGAAAATCCCATAATTCCAAGGAGCTTTATGGCATTTCGCGTCTGGGCCCGTCCCTCCATAATCTTATAGCTAAAGGAAATATCATTTTCCTGGATTTCTTCCGAAAAATGATAATTATTGTAATCATTCTCCAAAAGATACGTCAGCTCAATATCATGAGTTGCGGCAAAGCACATACAATTTGACGCTGACATATTTCTTAGTATCTGTGCGGATGCGGCAATACGTTCTACTGTATTAGTACCCCTTAGCACTTCATCCACAAAACATAAAACCGGCGCTCCTTCCCTGGATATCATATCTATAATGCGCTTTAAGGCTCTAATTTCTACCATATAGTAGCTTTCTCCCCCCTGCACATCATCTCTAAGGCTCATGGAAGAAACCACACAAAACATAGCCCCCTTATAATGCTCTGCCAGACAGGTGTGGATCGTCTGGGCGAATAGTGCGTTTAATGCGGCTGTCTTTAAAAAAGTCGACTTACCTGATGCATTAGAGCCAGTGATCAACACACTGCTTTCTGTATTTATATCATTCTTTACCGGGTTTTCAAGAAGAGGATGATATAAACCTGCTACATCCATCCTGATTTTTTCCGAAAATTCAGGAACACAATAGCTGCTAAGAGATTCCCTGTATGCCCCAATAACGATCATTGTTTCTATTTTCCCCAAAATCGTTATCATAGTGTCAATGTCCGAAATATGCCTTCGAACCTCAGACAACATTTGATTAAACTTGATTAAATCCAGATGAAATCCCATTCGCACAAAATCCATAAAAAGCTCAAGAGGATTACCTGATCCCGACATACGTCCGCCTGACATTAAAAGAAAAGAACCTGCTTCAAATCCAAGCATGGCATCGCTGCTCTTTTTTAACAGATCAAATTCTTCCGTAAGCACACTTTCCTTATGTCCCTGAAGCTTTTTTATTGTTTTCAGCAATCGGAAGATATAGGAAAAACTGGTAATATAAGGGTCTATCTCATTTTTGATTTTAAAATAAGTAATATTATTATAAATCAAAACACATACAAGGCAAAGCAGCCCTAAGGGCATATGAACAAACAAAAGTCCAATGCTTGCCAGAACCAGAACCAACGCCAGGTAATGTGACAAATTGCTCCTTTCTCCCAGATCATCCAGATAGTCCAGATAATCATAGATAGAAAACTTCCCGGTTCTTCCCAGCTTGCTGTAAATAAACTGATAGGTCGTTCTTTCATCAGCATTTTTGCTGAAAAAATCAATGATTTCCTCCCGGCGCAAAAGCTCTGCTTCCTCCATACAGGGTTTTCGCAAAGTATAGTACAGATACTCTTCACCGGCCGCCGAATAGGTGTAGTTCATCTTTTTAAAAACTTCATCCATATTCAGATCGTTCCATGTAATATCATCAATATAAAAGCCTTCTTTGTGCTTTACAAAGTAACGGGAAACCACGTCAAGCTGTCCCGGCTTATATTCTCTTTGCGGCAGTACTCCGTATTCGTCGTGCAATTTCTTCACAAACTGCTTTTCAGATTTCCTGTAATTACAGAACTCCTTTACTATAAAAAGCAGGATCAAACCGGCCATCACTGCCGCAAATATAACATATTCCATAAACTACTCCATCACAAAAATTCTAATGCTTTCTTCTAATTCACTGGCAATTGTATTGAGCTGTTTTGCATTTTCTGCTATGCTTTCCACGATCGAGCTCACTTCAGCCGCAGATGCGGAGGTTTCTTCTGTACTTGCGGCGTTTTCTTCCGCAATTGCAGTTAAGTTCTGCACCACATCCACTACTTTAATCCTTGCTTCATCCAGCTTCTCTGTTCTGACTGCAATGGTGCGTATTCCTTCAATGGATTTATCTATGCCATCCTTAACATCACGAAATGCATTTTCTGTATTGATCACATTTTCATTTTGTTTTTCAATAACTGCCTTTACATCCTCCATGGTTTCCACAGATTTTTCTGAATCAGCAATCAGCAGATTAATGATCTCATCAATTTGTCTTGCCGATTCATTGGACTGTTCCGCCAGCTTCTGAATCTGTGCCGCAACGACAGCAAAACCTCTGCCCTGCTCACCGGCTCTTGCAGCTTCAATGGATGCATTTAAGGATAATAAATTTGTCTCCTCCGCAATGTCACTGATCATATCCGTAGCTTCCTTGATCTTCATAGCAGATACGTTTGTGGTATTGGTTTGTTCATAGATGACCTGAATTGCATCTTTGGTCTGCTGATTAATATGATTCAGTTCCTCTAATATGTCAATGGCCTTATTTCCCGCATCACGCATGGAGCGGGCGTTTGCTCTTAAGTTTTCTACCTCAGTTGTGGTATCTTCAATCATATTGCCCATCAGAATAACGTTTTCTGTAGCAGTCTGGGTTTCCTGTGCCTGTGAGGTTGCCCCCTGCGCAATTTCAGAAATCGCCTTTTCTACCTGCTCCACCGATGAGGAAACCTCCTGGGCACTGCTGCTCATGGTATTGGACGCATCATAAAGATTGCCGCTGTAATCAGTAATCTTTTTTGTCACATTGGTAAGCTCTTTGCGCAGAGTATCAATAGCACGTCCCATAATACCTGTTTCATCTTTTCTCTTATTGACATATGCCTGCCATTTATTCTCTGAAAAATTTAAGTCAGCAAGTTGTGCGATAATTGCAGTAATTCTTTCAATAGGTTTTACAATTCGGATTGCAATAACAAGTCCGATTACAGAGCACAATACCAAAATAAGAACGGCACTGTAAATACTTCTTGATAAAATCTGTGCATTTCCTGCCAGGGCCTCCTCCTCATCAGCAGTTATGACCACAATATATTCCATATTTTCCCCAATGTAATAGGAGGCATACTTGATCACCCCATTAAATTCATATGTAATCACACTTGTCTCTGGTCTGTTTCCCTTTGAAACTTCATCTAAAAGCTGCTTTACCACATCATTTTCAACAGGTTGTCCGATTTTTTCCGCAGTGGGGTGATATAACATAGTCCCCTCCGCATCGACAACATAGGTATAGCTGGTTTCCATCCCTTCTACACTGGTATCTCCCACAGCAATACTCAATTCCTCTGTGGTCAAAACAGCCTCAAGACCTATTAATTCAATTTCCCTGTCAAGGTCTTTGCCAGTAATAGCAACCAGATCCTTCATATAATTCTGGATCAATTCTGTCTGGCTCTCGTTCACAAAAGGAATTACTGTCCACATACACAAAGCAGCGGTTGCCAGAACAGCCAATACAACTACTAATACTATTCTTGTTTTTATAGAATTAAAAACTGATACTCTTTTTTTCTTTTCCATGTTAACCCTCCTTGATAGACCCTCTTGATCCGTAAGTAATTTTATCATCCTTTCATATGTTTTACTATACTTTTGTTAAAAATGATTTCCCATAATACGCATTTTAATGCTGCTGGCTTTTTGGTAAATATCCTCCGGTCTGTCATGAAGGAAAAATTCTCCTCTCTCATAAAGAATCCTTCCACCCACCATCGTCATGATCACATTCTGTTTGCTTCCGCTGTACACCAGATTTTTGGAAATGTTATTAAGGGGCTGCATATTAGGCTGGTTTAAATCGATCATAATAATATCCGCAAGTTTTCCCTCTGCAAGAATATCCGCATCCGTAAGTCCCATTGCACAGGCGCCATTTACAGTTGCCATCTTAAGCACCTCCATGGCCGGAACCGCGGAAGCATCCTTTTCTTTCAGTTTGGCAAGCCCCGTCACCAGAAACATCTCTCTGAACATATCCAGACAGTTATTGCTTGCCGGCCCGTCCGTACCGATTGCCACCCTGACCCCAGCTTTCAGGAAATCACTGACAGGCGCTATCCCGCTGGCAAGCTTCGTGTTTGAACCGGGGTTGGTCACTGCAAAGAGACCTTTCGCCTTCATGATTGCAATATCCTCTTCTGTCATGTGAACACAGTGGTATCCGCCTCCGCCGTAATCAAACATTCCAATGGAATCAAGAAACTTAAGGGGCGTCATGCCATAGCGCTCCTTACAGCCGGCAACTTCACCTTCTGTCTCTGCAAGATGGGTAAAAACCGGCGCTTTATACTTATGAGCCAGTCTGGCAATGCTTTCAAGCAGCTCCCGTGAACAGGTATATTCTGCGTGAAATCCCAGTATGTACGACTGGAGATTACTTTTCTTATTCAGCTTAAGATACATCTCTTCAACCATTTCAGGAGATTGGCTGAAATTATTTACCGCTCCTGTCTGGACGCAGCGCATTCCCATATCTTCAAATGCGTCTGCCACAGACTCCGGGGTCAGATACATATCAAAAGCTGCTGTAATGCCGCTGGTCAGATATTCTAATATTGCCAGCTTCGTTAAATGGTATATATCTTCTTTGCTCATTTTAGCTTCCACGGGAAAGATTTTATGATTCAGCCATTCATTAAGCGGCAGATCATCTGCGTAAGAGCGAAGCAGAGTCATTCCCGAATGAGTATGGGCATCTTTCAATCCGGGCATCAGCAGATTGCCTTTGCAGTCAAGCTCCTTATCCCACAGGATGCAGGTTTCCGGTTTTTTCTGATAAATTTGCTGTGTGTCACTCCCATCCCCTACATACAGGATACGGTCATTTTGAATCCAGATTTCCCCTTCAAAAATCTCCTCATTATCCTTCATAGTGAGGATTCTGGCATTATATAGTCTGATATTCATATAAAATCCTCTCAGTTGCTAAGATTTTCCGGTCCAAAGCTTTCCGGAAGCAGCTCATTTAGTCTGTATACTTTATAATCAGTGTCGCTTTTTGCCACAATTACCAGGAATCGCTCTGCATCAGCAAATTCCCGAAGAGCCTGCCTGCACACGCCGCAGGGGAATGCATATTGACTTATTACATCTCCTTTGGGACTGCCAACTACAGCAATGGCCTTTACTTTGCGCCATCCCTCGCTGACTGCCTTGCTTAAGGCAGTCCGCTCAGCGCAGATGGATGGCGTGTAAGAAGCATTTTCTATGTTACAGCCCGTATAAATCCTAAGTTCGTTTGTGAGCACCGCAGCTCCTACCATATATTCAGAATAGGGCGCATATGCCTTTTTTCTTGCTTCTGCGGCAGAATAAATCAATTCCCGTACCGGTATATTTTCTTCTTCTATTATTTTTTTAATGTCTGCTTCCATTTAAACCTTTCTCCTTTACCTGTGCTGTCAGAAAGCAGCAATGGATTCTGTGATCAACTGACGGAATAAAGGTGCTGCCTTATTAGACGCCTCCTGGACTTCCTCATGGGTCAAAGGCTGATCCGTCATGCCCGCAGCCAGATTTGCCACGCAGGAAATACCGCATATCTCCATTCCCATATGATTTGCAGCAATTGCCTCTACCACAGTGCTCATCCCCACTGCATCTGCTCCCAGTGCGCGAAGCATACGGATTTCAGCAGGAGATTCAAAAGATGGTCCTGTAAGCTGCACATAAACCCCTTCATTTAAAGGGATATTGCATTCTTCTGCTTTCTTTTTGATAATTTCCTGAAGCCTAGGACTGTATACTTTGCTCATATCTGGAAATCTGCATCCCAGTTCATCGCTGTTTTCCCCAATCAGAGGGTTGGGTGCAAAACAGGAGATGTGATCCTTTATCAGCATAAAGCTTCCCGCCATAAAAGCTGGATTAATACCGCCGGAGGCGTTAGTCAGAAACAGAATTTCAGCCCCCATCATCTTCATAAGCCGGGTAGGAAGCACTACGTCTGTGATGGGATAACCTTCATAATAATGAACACGTCCCTTCATGCATACCACCGGCACCTCCTTTACATATCCAAAAATAAACTTTCCCTCATGGCCTGGTACAGTGGAAACCGGAAAATTCTGAATTTCACTGTATGCGATCTCCGCTTTCACGTCCATTGTATCTGCATAATTGCCGAGACCTGAGCCCAGCACCAGCGCCACCTTAGGCTTAAACGGCAGCTTGTCCCTGATACTGTCATAACATTTCACTACTTTTTCGTATATTTGATTCATCTGAAAAGCCCCCTTATTTTTTGCTTTGATTTATAGTACCATAGAAACCAATTGCCTGCAATCAAAAACAGGAAATGCCCGTAACACAATTTGTCAGGAGCATTTCCTGCCTGAAGGATCATATGATAATGCAGACCATGCCGCCACTTGAATCATTCACGATCTTCTGCATGGTTTCCTGAAGTTTTAGCTGGCTCTCCTCTCCAATCATAGTAAGCTTACTGATAATGCCATCATTTACAAGCTGTTCTACCGATTTGCCGAAAATATTGGTTTCCCAGATACCTGCCTCGCTTTGGCTGGAATCTGTAATAAAGCGGATCAGATCCTGGGCCTGTTCCTCAGATCCTACAATAGGCGAAATTTCTGTTTCGATATTGGCGCGAATCATATGAATACTTGGGCTCTCAGCTCTGATTTTTACCCCGAATTTGTTTCCATGTCTGATTACTTCGGGTTTATCAAGCCTGATTTCGCTTCGCTCCGGTGTTACCACGCCATATCCTTTTTGTCTGACCGAGTCAATCGCGTGCAGGACTTTCACATATTCCTTTTTCATTTTTGACATTTCTTTCAATACGGACAGCAGGTGGTATTCATTTTCAATATTTTCTCCTACCATCTCACTGAGCATTTCGTAATAATAGGCATCATCCACGTCCAGCCATACTTTAATACAGCCGTCTGCCATATCAATACTGTCCATTTTACATTTTTTAATAAAAGGCCCTTCCAGGGTAACAGGTTTACTTTTCACATCACGGATGCAGTTATACTGCTTCATGATTTCCTTTACTCTGCCAATCAGATCCACTTTCATATTATGATTGGGCGGCAGCATTTCCACCCATTTGGGCATATAAAATTCGATCATGGTAATAGGAAATTCATAAAGTACATTTTCAAGTATATGATTAATATCCTCTTTCTTAAGCTGCTCGCAGTTTACAGGCATCACAGACACTTCATATTTTGCTGCGATCTCATCTGCCATCCGCAGCGTTTCATCGCTGTATGGTTTTGCCGAATTAAGCAGTACCACAAAAGGCTTTTTCAGTTTTTTAAGTTCCTTTATCGTACGCTCCTCTGCTGCTAAATAATTTTCTCTGGGAATATCGCCAAAGCTTCCATCACAGGTAATTACGATACCAATGGTAGAATGATCGTTAATCACTTTTCTGGTTCCTGTTTCTGCCGCCTGCGTAAAAGGAATTTCCTCGGCAGACCAGGGGGTTTTTACCATTCGCTCCATTTCATTTTCCATGTGTCCACTGGCGCCATCTACCATATATCCCACACAGTCTATCAGTCTTACTCTGGCTTCGATCCCCTCTCCAAAGCTTAACTTTGCCGCTTCCTTTGGAATGAATTTGGGTTCTGTGGTTGTAATGGTTTTTCCTCCGGCACTTTGGGGCAGTTCATCCTTTGCCCGCTCCTTTTCATAGGATTCCGTCATATTGGGCAGGACCATCAAGTCCATAAATCGCTTAATAAAAGTGGATTTACCGGTTCTTACCGGTCCCACAACACCTATGTAAATTTCTCCGCCGCACCTTAACTGGATGTCTTTGTATAAGTCATACTCTTTTTTGATATTCAAGTCCATAAAATTACCCCTTCCATACTTAGTTAAATGTATGTGAAGGGGTTTTATTTTATTACTGTTTTACTTTTAAATTAAAAAGGATAAAGCCGCTTTCCATTTTCTTTCAGCCATTTTTTGTACTGCTGATACTCCGGGCAAATGCTTTTTACCAGATTCCAGAAATTTATGGAATGATCCATAAATACCAGATGACATAATTCGTGAATGATCACATAATCGCACACTGGCTCCGGCGCCATAACGATCCGCCAGTTAAAATTCAAATTCCCTTTGCTGCTGCAGCTTCCCCATCTGCTCCTTTGGTCTTTGATCCGAATACTTTCAAAATGAACGGAAAGGGCCTTGGCATATTCTAAGGCCTTTTCGCTGATAACCGCCAATGCTTCCTTCCGGTACCATTTTTCCAGTTGTTCCCGCTTGTACTTGTAATCTGCCTCATAGGGAATCCACATGAGAATCCTGTCCATTACGGACTTGATTTTTGCTCTGGTACGCTGTTCCCTTATTACGGTCAGCACCCTCTTTTCCCCCAGATAATAAAGTACATCTCCATTTTCCAGTATCACTTTAACAGTACCTTGCGGAAATTCTTCTTCCCTCTCTTAACCACAATGCCTTCGCCTGCAAAGGTATCCTTTCCAAATACTGCCTTTACATCAGTTACCTTTTCATTTCCAAGGGATACTCCGCCCTGCTCAATGGCACGCCTTCCCTCGGAACGGCTTCCCACCAGCCCGGACTTGCACAATACGGAAATCATATCAATGAGCCCTTCCGTAAAGTCTTCTTCCGTAAGCTCCGTGGTAGGCATATCCGCCGCAACACCTGCGCTAAAAAGCGCTCTTGCGCTTTCCTGGGCTCTTACTGCCTCCTCCTGCCCGTGAACCAGTTGGGTAAGTTCAAATGCCAGGATCTCCTTTGCCTGATTTAACTGGCTTCCCTCCCATTTATCCATCTCGTCGATCTGTTCAAGGGGAAGGAACGTAAGCATGCGCAGACACTTAAGCACATCGGCGTCAGCTACATTTCTCCAGTACTGATAAAATTCA
>USJG01000028.1 GCA_900554925.1 uncultured Lachnospiraceae bacterium | reverse complement strand
ATATAATAATTACAGTTGAAAAAAATATATAAAACAGGGCCAGGGCGCTGAAGGGGACCATGTTTGGAAACAGGGCCAGCACTGCACCGAAGGAGGCGGCAATAGCTTTGCCGCCTTTTCCCTTGAAAAAAATGGAAAAGGCATGGCCGGCAACAGGGGCAGCAATGATAAAAGCAAAGGGAAGCTGGGTAGGATCCACTCTCTTTGCTGCAAAATATACTGGGAAAAAAGCCTTAAGCAGTTCACAGAGAATTACATTGCTGCCGGCTAAGAAGCCGGCATATTTAAAAGCATTGGCAGTGCCGGGGTTTCCGTCATCACTGACAGAGCGTATGTCCACATGATTGATGTATTTGGGAATCAGGTACCCATATAGGATGCTGCCGGACAAATAGCCGATAAGCGTCCAATACAGGTAGGGCATCCACAATGAAATTTTCATAATCTTATTTCCTTTCCGTCTTAGTTGGCAGCCTGACATGATGAGGCAGTTTCCGGAGACGTAATTTGTGTAAGCAGATTTACAATGTCGACTGAGGCATTGGGAGAGGCATATTTCTTTTGGGTTGAGATCATGGCATCCCGTATTTCTTTATTTTCTACCAGTGTAATCCCCTGAGAAACCTGAATATGCACGTGCTCTGATGCCAGGGAAAGGCCTCTGGATACAAAGAAATCGCTGTTTTTCGTTTCGCATCCCGGAATTGCGGCAGTATGCACAATGGGAATATTTTTAACCAGCGCTTCCGTGGAGGTAAGACCGCCGGGCTTGGTAAAAATAACGTCACTGGCATCCATGTACTGGGATACGTGATCCGTGTAACCGGTAATATGCACATTTTTGTTTCGCCTGTAGGTACGCTTTAAAATGCGGTACATTTTTTGATTGTTTCCACAGATAATAATAAGCTGTTCGTCATGAGTAAGTTTGCGGGTCAGTTCAAAGACGAATAAATGCATTTTTCCAAACCCCATGCTTCCGCTCATTACAAGAAACACCGGTTTATCAATGGGAAGGTGCAGCTTTGCTTTGGCATGCAGCTTGTCGTGGGATTCTGAGAAGGCCATACCAACAGGAATGCCAAAGGGATACAGCTTTTCTTCGGGAAGTCCCCGCGTGATGTTTTCTTCCAGAAGATCCCTGTGGGGGATAATATAATAATCGCATTCAGTTTCCTCCCAAAAAGGGATACATGTGTAATCAGTAGCAACAGCAACTGTAGGAGGAAGAGCTATGTGTCTGCGTTTCATACAGGTAATCATTTCAGCCGGATATAGGTGAGGCATCACAATGGCATCAAAGACATTCTCATCCAGGTATGCTTTTAAGTACCTGACCATCAGGGTATTGGCATAATAAACAGGAGATTTATGGCGGGAGGAACTGATGCGTCCGCCTATCCTGTATAAAAATCCAAAGAAATCAGGAATATGTTTGGCTACCCAGATATAACCATTGCCGATGATCCTGGCAGTACGCTCGCTGGAGAGTGTAAAGGGATCCAGCATTACAGCCTCGTGCCCCTGGTATTCAAGGCGCTCCTTTATTGCTTTGCCGGCAGTGTTATGGCCGCCTCCGGTGCTGCAGGATAATATCAATACTTTCATTTTTATTATTCCTCTTTGATAAGATGAGTTCTTTCCAGTAAGTATATTACATGAAATGAATTATGGCAAGAAAGCTGGTGGTATTATTATTGCTGAAAAATCATATTTTTTATAAATTGTTTATTTTACCATAATTGACTTTTTCTCCCGATAGGAGTAGATTTTTTATCGTATGGGAAATTCCGTTGAATTTTCCATACGATAAAAAGCCCTCCGGGCGGGATGCGCTTCTCGCGGAGAGGTAGTTATGCATACGCATCCGCTCGCGCGCGTAGTGTCGCAGGCGACACTTGATGCTTATACATTTTCCTGTTATCAGGGGTTATGCGAAACAGATTGAGGAGTGATCATAATGGTTCAGCCATTGGTAAGTATTATAGTACCAGTCTATAATGGAGAAAAAACCATCGAAAGATGTCTTAGAAGCATTCAAAATCAAAGTTATTCCAACATTGAAATTATAGTGATAAATGACGGCAGTACCGATCATACACAAAAGGTAATTGAAAAATACGCAGCTTCCGATTCTCGTTTTCACTATATTGAAAAACCAAACAGTGGTGTTTCCGACAGCAGAAATGTGGGAATGAAGGCGGCAAAAGGCGATTATGTTCAGTTTGTGGACGGTGATGACTGGCTGGTAAAGCAGGCGACGGAAGAATTTGTGAAAATGGCCCTTACCTTTGATTGCGATATGGTTATAACCGATTATTACAGAGTGCGCGGCAGAAGAATTTCTGCCAAGGGACACATTGAAAGCGGACCGGTCATAACCCGAATGAAATATGCAGAGTACATGATGGAAGCTCCGGCTAATTTTTATTATGGAGTATTATGGAACAAATTCTTTAAAGCTGACATTATTAGAAGATTTGAGCTTTCCTGTTCTACAGAATTAAACTGGTGTGAGGATTTCAGGTTTAATCTTGAGTATTTGCAGTATGTGGGAAAGGTGGGAGTGATTACAAAGCCTCTGTATTATTATGTGAAAACCAAGGGAAGTCTGGTTGACACCCAGATTAATTTTCAGGTAACCATCCGAACCAAAAGAATTTTGTTTGATTATTATAAAGAGTTGTACAAGGCAGTCGATCTTTATGAAGAAAACAAACTGCGGATACAGATGTTTTATCTGGCATTTGCCCACGATAAGAGTAAAAAGATCAAATCTGCTTGATTTTCTTAAAATAAGGAGAATTGCAGGCAGTATGGAAAGATAATGATATTAACGAAAAAACATTAAATTATAAATAAAAACAGATTGACATATTCTCCTGTTTTCGATAGTATGGAAATACATCTTCCCGCGCATGGTCAGAGCATGGCGACGGGAGGAAAGTAGATAGGGAAGGAGGATATGCTATGACAGATACAGAATTAATATTGAGCCGTCTGGATGTGATGCAGTGCGAGATAGGCATGATGCGTGCAGATATGTCTGAAATGAAGTCGGATATAGCAGAACTGAAAACTGACGTAGCAGTTTTAAAGACTGATATGGCAGGCGTAAAGGCAGACGTAGAAGTTTTAAAGACTGATATGGCAGGCGTAAAAGCTGACGTAGAAAATTTAAAGACTGATATGACAGGCGTAAAGGCAGACATAGTGGATTTAAGAACAGAAATGTCGGATATGCGATCTGAATTAGGCGGTAAGATAGAGGCAGTACGCTTATTGGCATTAGCCACACGTGACCGTCTGGATACCTTGGAGTTTGCGCTGCAGACAGAAATTTCCAAAACTTATGATCTGGCACAGGAAAATGCCAAAAAGTTGAGCAGATTATTGCGCTACAAAGATAAAATCATTCCAATGCCTATTTAGATTCAAAAAAGGAAATAGTAAAAGCATCTTACAGGCTTAAGCATAGCCTGACAGATGAAAGGTGTATTATGAAAAAGAGAGAAGGGTAACTGCTATCAGCAATAAATGGCTGGTAGCAGTTTTTGTATAACAGGTTTCGGGAGTCAAAAGGTGCTTGGTAAATTTGGAATCTGCAGATTCCAAACTCCTTACTTGACAAATACCCTACAGGGGTATATTCTATAATCAAAACAAATACCCAGGTGGGGTATATAATTTTAAACGAGGTAATGAATATGTCACAGACAGGAAATAATATAAAGGATGAAAACAAATGTAATTGCTTCCATACAAAGCATATCCCCAGAAGCAGGGAGCAGCAAAGGCAGCTTCAAAATCGATTGAGCCGTATGATCGGCCAGTTAAATGGTATCAGCCGGATGTTAGATGAAAACAGATATTGCGGAGATATTCTGACGCAGATAGCGGCAGTAGAAAGTGCACTGCAAAGTTTTGGATATATTGTTCTGAAAGAGCACATGGAGACCTGTGTGGTAGAAGAAGTCAGAGCCGGTAACGAACAGATTATGGAGGAAGCCATTCAGTTAGTTAAAAAATTAAAATAGGAGTCAGAGATTAGTGTTATGAAAAAACAAAAATTTACAGTTACAGGGATGACGTGTTCAGCATGCTCCGCCCATGTGGAAAAAAGTGTGCGGAAGCTACAGGGCATAGAGGAGGTTTCCGTTAACCTGCTTACAAATAGTATGCAGGTTTCCTATGATGAGGCCATCTGCAGTGAAGACAGGATCATAGAAGCAGTGGAAAAGGCTGGTTACGGGGCCAGTCCGATGCAGGAGGAGCATTTTAAGCCAGATCAGGTGATGGCAAGAGGCAATAGGAAAGGAGATTTGGAAGGCCGGGAAGCCCTAAAAGGGGAAAAAGCCAATAAAGAGATGAAAACAAGACTTATTATCTCTATTGTCTTTATGATACTTCTTATGTTTGTTTCCATGCATCATATGTTCTTTATGTGGCTTCATATCACGCCGCCGGAATGGCTTACAAACCTGTTTCATGGCAATGAAAATGCTTTGACATATGCTTTCACACAATTTTTATTGACAATACCTATTATTTATGTAAACCGTAAATATTATCAGACCGGATTTAAAACCCTGTTTCACTTAAGTCCTAATATGGACAGCTTAATTGCCATAGGTTCGGGCGCGGCGCTTGTGTATGGGATATTTGCCATTTACAGAATCGGATATGGACTGGGACACGGAGATGATGCGCTGGTGAGCAGATACGCCCATGATCTGTATTTCGAATCTGCGGGAATGATCCTTGCCCTGATCACAGTGGGAAAATATCTGGAGACTCGTTCCAAAGGCAAAACCAGTGAAGCCATTGAAAAGCTGATGGATCTTTCGCCAAAGACTGCAATCCTGCTTATGGAAAATGGCGAGGAAAAAGAGATCCCCACCCAGCAGCTTCAAAAGGATGACCTGTTTGTAGTTAAGCCGGGAAGTCTTGTTCCTGTAGATGGTATTGTAATAGAAGGAACTTCCAGTGTGAATGAGGCGGCGATTACAGGCGAAAGTATTCCCGTGGAAAAGCAGGCAGGAGATGCAGTGGTATCGGCAACCATGAATAAGGCCGGCCGGTTAGTATGCAAAGCTGTGAAGGTTGGTGAGGACACCACACTGTCTCAGATTATTCGTCTGGTAGAGGAAGCCTCATCTTCTAAAGCGCCTATTGCCAGATTAGCAGACAAAATAGCAGGGATTTTTGTTCCTGTGGTAATGGGAATTGCATTGATAACATTTATTGTATGGATGCTGGCAGGCGGTGGATTTGAGGCAGCCATATCATCAGCTATTGCGGTACTTGTTATATCCTGCCCCTGTGCCCTGGGACTGGCTACGCCGGTAGCAATCATGGTAGGAACAGGGGTAGGAGCAAAGAACGGCATTCTGATCAAATCAGGAGATGCGTTGCAGTCTGCAAGAGACATTACCACAGTGGTACTTGATAAAACAGGAACAATTACAGAAGGAAAGCCCAGAGTAACTGATATATTCGGGTATGAAAAGGAACTGACCGTTGATCAGATCATTGCTTTTGCAGCTGCCATCGAAAAGCCCAGTGAACATCCCCTTGCAGAGGCTATCGTGGAGGAAGCCAAAATCAGAGGAATTTCTGTTCCCAGGGCAGAGGAGTTTCAGGCTGTCTTTGGCAAAGGTGTTATGGGTACCTGTCAGGGAAAGAAATGTTTTGCAGGCAACCTTAAGTTTATGGAGGAAAATGGCATTAAATTAACAAAAGAGCAGAAAAAGGCAGCAGAAGAGATGTCGGAAGAAGGGAAAACGCCTCTTTTATTTGCCAGGGATAAGACATTTTCTGCAGTTATAGCAGTGGCCGATACAATAAAGGCTTCCTCAGAGAAAGCCATAACAGAACTCCATAATATGAATATAGATGTAGTTATGTTAACCGGAGATAATAAGCGGACTGCCCGGGCAGTACAAAAGAAACTGGGTATCAATCAGGTGATTGCTGAGGTTTTGCCGGAGGATAAGGAAAAGGTAATCAGGCAGCTTAAGGGCGAGGGCAAAAAAGTAGCCATGATAGGCGATGGCATTAATGACGCGCCTGCACTGGCGGCGGCAGATGTAGGTATTGCCATAGGAGCAGGAACAGACGTAGCCATTGACAGTGCTGACATTATTCTTATGAAGAACAGGCTGACAGATGCCATTACTGCTATCCGCTTAAGCCGCGCTGTTATTAAAAATATAAAAGAAAATCTTTTCTGGGCCTTTTTCTACAATACCATTGGGATTCCCCTTGCGGCAGGCGTATGGTATCCGGCATTTGGCATTCGTTTAAATCCCATGTTTGGGGCTGCGGCCATGAGCCTGAGCAGTCTGTTTGTGGTTGGAAATGCGTTGCGGCTTCGCAATTTTAAGGCCCATGCTTATGAAAAAGATGTTTATAAAAAAGATGAGAAAATGGAGGAAAAAGAAATGAACAAAACAATGATGATTGAAGGAATGATGTGCGAACACTGTACCGGACGGGTTCAGAAGGCACTGGAAGAAATTGAAGGAGTCAAAAGCGTCACCATGAGCCTTGAAAACAAGAGTGCAGAGATTGTGCTTGACAGCCAGGTATCGGATGATGTGCTGAAAGCGGCTGTAACAGATGCAGGCTATGAAGTAGTAGAAATAAAATAATAAATATGAAATCGGCTGGCAGGATTACAACTGACCAGCCGAAATTTTTTCTCTTATAGAATTCGGGTGTCAAAAGGTGTTTTTAGAAAGTGCCCTTGGCAGATTGCACAAAAGGAATTGCATGCTGTCAACTTCGGAAAATGGATTTTCTAAATGTTCTTAAAGAGGAGTGTCTTATTGGACGCAACCATCCGCAATTCGCCATCCAGGCTCATAGCGGACTTTTCGGAACATCCATGTCCCGAAATTGCTGCTCTTTATAAGACCATTAAGAAAATCTCATTTTCCTCCGCAATGACAGCTTAGCAATTCCTTTTGGGCAATCTGTTAATTCCAAATTTACCAAGCACCTTTTGACACCCGAATCTTGCGACACGTTGTTCCAGTTTACAATGCTTTTTTAACAGAAATTGCCTTCATGGGGCACATTTCCTGACAGCAGAAGCAGGAAATGCATCCTTTTTTCCTGAATTTTGCCTTTTTGTTTTCGATTTTAATAATATGTGCAGGGCAGCTTCCCGCGCACTTACCACACCCTACGCAAAGCTCTTTATTAAGCTGTGGATAGGATTTAAATAACCGTCCAAGCAAAAGTGTCGCAGGCTTTTTTAAGAAGCCTGGTACTGCCCCGGTGAAATCCAGCTTTTTTGTGTCCGGTACCTGAAAAGGGGTAAGGCCATCGGGCACAGGGTCGCCTACAAGCTGGATTTCCTCCGGCTTTGCAAGCCCGGCCTCCACTGCCTGACGTATCATTTCTATTTTCATGGGATCAAGGCCCATAAGACCGGCAGCAAAGTAATCCTGGGTATAGAAATCCCTGGCGGCCATAAGCATATGAAGGGGGTGTGAGGTACCTCCCGTAGGTCCGTTTCCCTCCATGGCATCAATGGCATCAATGATGGTAAGTTGAGGATTTACTGTCTGCGCAAGCTCAAGAAGCATACGGGAAAAACCCCCGATGTCCGGCCAACGGTAATGCATCTGTGGTTTTTCAAGGCCGGGAATGGTGCCGAATAAATTTTTAATGCCGCCGGAGTATCCGGTCATGGCATGGGTTTTCAATTTACAGATATTAATGATATAGTCTGCCTCCAGAATCGGTGTAATAATATGAAAGGAATGATTGGAAAATCCCGCAGGGCAGTTGACTGTCCGTGCAGAAAAGTCCATATTCAGAGTGGTCTCCGGCTCTAACTGCTTCATACCGCATACATGGTAAACATTTTTCATGTATTCCGCATTATAGAGTCCGCCGGAGCTTTCGGCAAGTGTAATATTCCTGACGCCATGCTCATTTAACCAGCGGACTGTCGCCTTTATGACAAGAGGATGGGTGGTAACAGGAAAATCAGGACTTTTTGCCATTACCAAATTGGGTTTTATGACCACCTTTAAATCCGGGCGCATGTCCTTATGGATGCCCAGAGCTTCCATGGAACGGCAGATTGCGGAATAAATCAGTTCTTCTTTATATTCGGGTGCATAATGCAAAGCTTGAATCATAACGGTTCCTTTCCTGTGGCTTAAAAATTTCAACTTATTATAGCACAAAACAGAAAAGAAACGTATAAAAATACAGCGGCAGTTGCCTGTTAAGCTTTATATGAGGTATAATGGGAAATCGGAAAAAATTTGAAAGGATACCTTAAATATGACAGATTACAGAAATTATATTTTTGATTTATATGGCACATTGGTGGATATTCATACAAACGAAAGCAAGGCGTCCCTGTGGAAAAATATGGCGGGCATTTATTCCATGATGGGAGCGGCGTATACTTCCTCCGAATTAAAAAAGCAATATAAAAATCTGGCAGAAGAAGAATTTGACAGAGCTCTGCGCAGAGCAGGAGCAAAATTTGGAAAAGAGAAATTTGCCGGGGAAGAAACAGAGATCCTTTTGGATCAGGTATTTGGCAGGCTGTTTCTGAAAAAGGGGATAAAAGCAAATAAGGGGCAGATTACGCAAACCGGTATCGTGTTCAGGAGCCTGTCTACGGAATATATCAGGCTGTTTGATGGTGTGCCTGAGCTGCTTTCACGATTAAAGACAGCGGGGAAAAAGATATATCTTTTGTCAAACGCCCAGCGCATGTTTACGGAGCCGGAAATGAAAATGCTTGGTATTTATCAGTGCTTTGACGGTATTTTATATTCTTCTGATGTGGGAATAAAGAAGCCCTCCTTTTATTTTTATGATTCTTTGTTTCAAAAATACGGACTGAAAAAGGAAGAGTCGGTTATGGTAGGAAATGAATACAGGGCTGACATTTTGGGAGCGGACAATTACGGTATTGACAGCATGTATGTGTTTACGCCCCAGTCCGGCAAAGAGCCGGACAAACTTCCGCAAAGCTGCCGGAGGCTTGAAGAGATAAGCCAGGTGTTAGAGCCTGTAAGCCTGTGAGTAATCGCAGCTTATGGGTTCTTTTTTTGTCAGAGTCCTGTTTATGGTACATATCATTTTCTATACTATAAATAGAAACAAAGTACTTAAAGCAGGAGGGATAATTATGAAGAATAAGAAGGAATTTGCCATAACAGCAATTGTTACAGTTGTATTGGTGCTCATCACAGCATTTTCTGTTTCGGGCACTGTCATTGGTCAGAATAAAGGTGATGACAGAGCCAGGGAACAATATCTTCGTATGGCAGAGCAGGAATACGTGCAGGAAATCAGAAATCTGCTGGAGGAAAAGGGATATTGCAGCAGCGGTGTTACCATGAACAGAGTGATTGAGGAGGATGGTACCAGGGAATATACTGTGACGATCCATCACCGGCGGATTGAAAGCTTAAGTGATGAACAGAAAAATGCGCTGGTCGCGGAATGTCAATCTATTGGATTCCCGGCAGAAAATTGCAGCTTTTGCCATGAATTTCTTGAAACAGATTTGTAAAAGATGAATGACAACTGCCGGACAAGGGATTATAATTGATATAGTTTTGTGATTCCAGAAACAGATATGCATATCCATGCAAAGAATGGGAGGAAATTATGTCAAATATTCCATTGCCTGGACAGATTTACAGGCATTTTAAAGGAAATCTCTACAGAATCGTAACGTTGGCGGAGCATAGTGAAACAGGAGAAAAGCTGGTGGTTTATCAGGCACTTTATGGCGACTATGCAGTTTATGCAAGGCCCCTTTCCATGTTTATGGAAAAGGTAGATAAAGAGAAATATCCAGAGTCGGAGGCTGAATTCCGTTTTGAACTTCAGCAGGAACTGATTGAAGCTAAGGTGCCAGTAGCCAGAGAAGAAAAGCCGGATCCTGTAACTGAAAAAGTAGAAGAAGAGAAGGAAGAATTAAATATAGACCCGCTGGTACTGGAATTTTTGGATGCCGGAAGTTATGAAGAGCGGCTTAATATACTTTCAGCCCTTCATCACCGCATTACTGATGATATGATCAATACCATGGCGATGGCGGTTGATCTGGAAATAGGGGAAGGGGATACGGAGGAGAGATTTGAAGAACTGCGTACCTGTCTTTTAACCTTTGAAAAGTATGAGTGTAACCGCTTGAGATAGGAAGCAGCTCCTTTTGGTGTCGGTAGACTGGCTTTAAGTTACGAAAATCGGTTAAGCGGGCAGAAAAGGAGTAAAGTATGGCATATGATTTAGAAAACAGGCTGGTCATAGGCGTTTCTTCGAGAGCGCTGTTTGATCTGACAGTTGAAAATGAGATTTTCCGTACGCAGGGAGTAGAGGCATATTGCAGTTATCAGGTGGAGCATGAAAAGGAGCTTCTTAAGCCGGGCAACGGATTCAGATTGATAGAAGCACTGCTTAATATCAACAAAATTACCGGACAGGAGGAGAGAGTAGAGGTCATTATCATGTCTCACAACAGTCCGGACACCTCCCTGCGGGTATTTAATTCCATTGCCCATTATGGTCTGGATATTTCAAGGGCAGTCCTTGCCAGCGGTGCCTCCCTTGCCCCTTATCTGGAAGCTTTTCACACGGATTTATATCTGTCGGCAGATGAAGAGGATGTTCAGGCTGCCATAGACTGCGGGATTGCGGCAGGAATTATCTGCTGTGATGAAATTAAAACTTATAATGACCAAAAAGAAATTTCTCAGATCAGAATTGCATTTGATGGGGACGCAGTGTTGTTTTCAGATGAGTCTGAGCAGATTTACAGAAAAGAAGGACTGGAAGCCTTTGAAGAAAATGAAAGGCTTCAGGCGGAAAATCCATTAAAACAGGGGCCTTTTGCCAGATTTTTAAAAACGATCTCAAATATACAAAAAGAATTTCCACCGGAGCAGGCTCCTATACGGACTGCCCTGGTTACAGCCAGAAGTGCGCCGGCTCATGAGCGAGTGATCCGCACGCTCCGGGCATGGAATGTGCGTATTGATGAAGCCTTTTTTCTGGGCGGGATCACCAAGAGGGATGTGCTGAAGGCTTTTGGCGCCCATATATTTTTTGATGATCAGGCAGTGCATACAGCTCCGGCTTCAGAGGTTGTGCCTTCAGCCAGAGTGCCCTATAAGAACAATGAAAGAAAAGAACATAAGCGGGATCCATAGATGCAGAAAAATAAGAAGCAATCAGAAAGAGTGAGGCAAATCCAGCTTTTTCTGGTTGGAAAGTGCGCAGACAGGAATAAAAATGAAATACGATCATATACGGGAAGGGCGGTTTGAAAGCCGCCCAAACAGGTTTATTGCATATGTAAATATTGATGGCAGAAGAGAAAAGGTTCACGTAAAAAATACGGGGCGGTGCAGGGAGCTTCTTACAGAAAACGCTGCTGTTTATCTGAATAAGAGCGACAATACCCAAAGAAGCACTGCCTACGATCTGGTAGCTGTCAAAAAGGGGAGCCGGATCATAAACATGGACTCTCAGGCGCCCAATAAGGCAGTGGAGGAATGGCTGAGAAAGGGCGGAATGTTTTCTGATGCAATACAGATAAGGCCGGAAACCAGATACCGAAATTCCCGGTTTGATTTTTATGTGGAGACGCCGGAGGATAAGGTGTTTATTGAAGTAAAAGGGGTTACCTTAGAACAGGATAATGCTGCTTTGTTTCCTGACGCCCCTTCGGATCGGGCGGTAAAACATGTGGAGGAGCTTACGGAAGCGGTAAGGGAGGGCTATAAGGCATATATTGTTCTGGTTATTCAGATGGAAAATGTGGAGTATTTTACGCCTAACAGAGAAACCCACCCGGAGTTTGCGGACGCATTGTTAAGGGCAAGACAGGCGGGAGTGAGGATTCTGGCATACGACTGTAAGGTAACATCTGACTCGATGACCATAAATAAGCCGGTTCCTGTAAAGCTTTCCAGGATAGAGATTGTGTCGGAGAGGCTGCTTAACTGGTATGATGCAGGAAGAAGAATACTGCCCTGGCGTGAAGATGCAACACCCTATCACGTCTGGGTATCGGAAATTATGCTCCAACAGACCAGAGTGGAGGCTGTTAAGCCTTATTATGACAGATTCATAAAGGCATTGCCTGATATTGAGCATTTAGCCCGGGCGGAGGAAGAAGAACTGTTAAAGCTCTGGGAGGGGCTTGGCTACTATAATCGGGTAAGAAACCTTAAAAAGGCCGCTCAGGTTATTATGGAAGAATATGATGGCGTCATGCCAAAAGAGTATGATGAACTGATAAAGCTTCCCGGAGTCGGAAGCTACACAGCAGGGGCAGTCAGCTCTATTGCCTATGGAAGAAAGGTGCCTGCGGTAGATGGAAATGTGCTCCGTGTACTGTCAAGGCTTAAGGGGGATGAACAGGATATTTCCCAGCAGCGGGTGCGGACCTCCATTGAGGAAGAATTAAGCTTAAGCATGCCGGAAGAAAGGCCGGGGGATTTTAATCAGGCATTGATGGAATTAGGAGCTGTGGTGTGTATTCCCGTAGGTATGCCGCACTGCGAAGAATGTCCGTGGGAAAATTCCTGCATGGCACATTTGCAGAAAAGAGAATTGGACTTTCCCTGTAAAATGCCTAAAAAGCCCAGGGTAATAGAGAAAAAGACAGTGCTGGTCATTAAAGATGAAAATAAGGCAGCTCTTAAAAAACGTCCAAAGGACGGACTGCTGGCAGGAATGTATGAATTTCCCTGCCTGGAAGGACATCTGACCGATGGACAGGTACTGGAATATCTGAAAGAAGAAGGATTGTCGGTACTTAAAATAGAACCTTTAAGAAGCAGCAGGCATATTTTTACCCACAAAGAATGGCATATGATAGGCTATGCGGTAAAGGTAGATGAACTGGCAGAAAATAAAAATTCCGGCAATATGATATTTGTGGAGTATCAGGAGGCCAGGGAACGATACCCTATTCCTTCTGCCTATCGGGCATATTTTCAGAATTTCTTAAGTTGATTATTTGTGAAAGAATGGTATGATAGGACTAAAGCAGCTAAGGGAATTATTTGAAAAAAGAGGAGAAAATAGGAGTAAGAAATGAAGCTTTTATCATTTGCAGTGCCCTGTTATAATTCAGCGGCATATATGGAGAAGTGCGTGGAATCACTTCTGAAGGGCGGAGAAGATGTGGAGATCATTATTGTGGATGACGGCTCTACGGATGAGACCGCCGGGATTGCTGACAGGTATGCAGCCAAATATCCTTCTATTGTAAAGGCAGTTCACAAAGAAAATGGCGGCCATGGCTCTGCGGTCAATACCGGGATCTCTAATGCCACGGGATTTTATTTCAAGGTGGTTGACAGTGATGACTGGGTAAAAGAAGATGCCTATATGGAGATTCTTGATACTTTAAGAAAGCTTACCGGCGGCGAAAAGGTGCTGGATATGCTAATCAGCAACTTTGTATATGAAAAGATTGGTGAAAACAGACACAAGGTAATGCGCTATAAACACGCGCTGCCAATAGACAAGATGTTTACCTGGGAAGAGGTAAGGCATTTTCATAAAGGGCAGTATATTCTGATGCACTCTGTTATATTCAGAACCAAGCTGCTTAAGGAATGCGGATTAAAACTGCCGGAGCATACCTTTTACGTGGACAATCTATATGTGTTTGAGCCCCTTCCTTATGTAAGGAATATGTATTATCTTGATGTGAATTTCTACCGCTATTACATCGGCAGGGCAGATCAGTCTGTAAATGAAGATGTTATGATCGGGAGAATCGACCAGCAGATCAAGGTCAATAAGCTGATGATAGATTATATGGCAGAGAATAAAAGCAGGCTTGCATCATCCAGGAAGATGAATCAGTATATGACCAGCTATCTGGATATAATAACTACCATTTCCTCTATTCTTTTGATCCGTTCCGGCACAAAAGAAAATCTGGCGAAGAAAAAAGAGCTTTGGGATTATCTGAAGAAAAAGGACTGGATATTATACCGGAAGCTGAGATATGGTTTACTTGGAAGCTGCATGAATCTGCCCGGCAGGGGAGGAAGGAAGATTTCAGTGGAAGGGTATAAGATCTGCCGGAGATTTTTTAATTTCAATTAATATTTACAAAAGCAGCCCTGGATTCAGGGCTGCCTTTTTATACTTTAAACCTGACGGACTCTGTGGCGTTTTAAATTGGAGCGGTAAGCCTGACAGGAGGCAACAATATCGGCCTGATACACTGCCAGATACATAACAGCAGACATCACAAAAGCAGTGAGAACATCAAACATTGAGTGCTGTTTGATAAACACAGTTGAAAGTATGATTGAAATACATATTATCAGAGAACCTGTGCGTATCTTTTTGTTTTCGGCAAGCTTCTGGTTGTGAATAACTGCCAGATGAGCACCGATGGAATTATAGACATGAATACTTGGCCATAAATTGGTGGGAGTATCCATTCTGTAAAGGCGTTCCACAAGGTTTGTAAAAATATTGTCTCTCGGCATAACATAAGGACGAAGATGATGCCCGTTGGGCCACAAAGTGGAAATAATCAGAAAAACAGTCATCCCGGTAAATAAAAACACGCATGTTTTATAATAATCCTGCTTATTTTTGAAAAAACAATATGCAACAATTAAGGATACGTAAGCAAACCATAAAAAATAAGGAATGACGAATATTTCACAGAAAGGAATCATATCATCTACTTTCATGTGAATAATGGTTTGGGGATGGACTACCTTCTTTTCAAGATAAGCAAACCAGGTACAATAGATAACCGCATAAATAATAAGCGGTATAGCATGCTTATACCTTTCATAATATTTTTTCATAACAATTCTCCTCATAATTAACAAGCTGGTATGCAGAGCAGACCAAAGTCCGGTTATATAGCAAATACAGTCTCAGATATGCTTTACATCAAAAACTGTAATTTGTTCTGTTCGCATGAAAGAGTGATGGAACAGCTCTTCATGGCAACCTCCCCATCCGTGTGTACCCAAAGGGGAGAAGAAGTTTCCAGGTGAATCTCAGCTGCGGTATAATGCTCGATTCCCTTAAAGAGATAATGCTTTCCGAAAAAAGCAGTAGGAAGAGCCATTAGTATCAGCCACTTGGGGATATTTCCCACGGTACATATATCCAGGATGCCATCGGAAGAATCTGCACCGGGACAGAATTTAAATCCGCCTCCTTCAAACTGATGATTCATGCAGGCTACAAACAAAAATTTCGGCAGATAAATGGAACTGCCATCGTCAAGCGTAATCGTACAGGTAATCTTTTGAGCCTTAATCAGTTGTTTGAGGGCAATGGTTAAATAGGTTAATTTCCCCAGGCCAATTTTATTCAGCAGGTTTTTAAATTTAGAAGCAAGTGCCTCCTCACAGACTGCGGCATCAAATCCAATTCCGCAGCTGACTGCAAAATAGCGTTTGGAGGAATCTGTGTTGCTATGCTGTCTTGATAATTCATCCGAAAACTGATCGTAGGTAAGGCATCCTAAGTCCATGGCGGAAGTCTTTTCACAATTTAAAATGTTTTCAAGCACTTTCAAAGGATCTTTTGGAAAGTGCAGATCCCTTGCCAGATCATTGCTGGAACCGGTAGGGATATAGCCAAGGTGCACCCGGTCAAAATCCGAAATGCCCTGAAGGGTTTCGTTTAAGGTTCCGTCGCCGCCAAGTACGATCAAATTTAAGATGAAATCAGAAGTATCATTTAATAAGGAAGCTGATAATTCATGAACAAGCTTAATAACATGTCCTGCTTCTCTGGAAAAGAAAACTCTGTATTCAATTTCTTTTTGGATAAGAACCGGTTCTATTATGGACCAGATCTTAGCCCCCTTCCCTGATTTGGAAGCAGGATTTACAATTATGTAATACATAGCCTTTGACCCTCTGAAATCTTTTCATATTTTAGCAGTATTTTATCCGGGAGTAAAGTTTTTTTCCGCATATTCGTAAATCATAAGAAAATCTTAGGATATTTTTTAAAATATGGCAGGATAGGTTTTTTTTCAAAATAGTTTGTGATATAATAGTCAAAGTTTATTAATTTAAGGCAGGTATTAATTTTTTATATCAAATAATTACGAGGAGGAGAATTCATGTATTCACTTGATGAAGTAAAGAAAGTTGACCCGGAAATCGCACAGGCCATAGTGGACGAGCAGGAAAGACAGAACAGCCACATTGAACTGATCGCCTCCGAAAACTGGGTAAGCAAAGCAGTTATGGCAGCTATGGGAAGCCCGCTGACCAATAAATATGCGGAAGGGTATCCCGGAAAGCGTTACTATGGCGGATGCCAGTGCGTGGATGTTGTGGAAAACCTTGCAATTGAAAGGGCAAAAGAGCTGTTTGGCTGTGATTATGCCAATGTGCAGCCTCATTCCGGCGCCCAGGCCAATCTGGCAGTTCAGTTTGCAATCTGTAATCCCGGCGATACTATCATGGGCATGAATCTGGATCATGGCGGACATCTGACTCACGGAAGCCCGGTTAACATTTCGGGAAAATATTTTAATATCGTGCCTTATGGAGTAAATGACGAAGGCTTTATTGATTATGATAAATTAAGAGAGATCGCATTGGAATGCAAACCGAAGATGATCATTGCCGGAGCGTCGGCTTATGCAAGAACTATAGACTTTAAGAAATTCAGAGAAGTAGCCGATGAGGTTGGGGCAGTGCTGATGGTAGATATGGCGCACATTGCAGGCCTTGTTGCGGCAGGGCTTCATCCAAGCCCGGTTCCCTATGCAGATGTAGTCACTACAACTACCCACAAAACTTTGCGGGGCCCCAGAGGCGGTCTGATTCTTGCCAACCAGGAAGCGGCTGATAAGTATAACTTTAATAAGGCAGTATTCCCCGGCATTCAGGGAGGCCCTTTGATGCATGTAATAGCAGCCAAAGCTGTCTGCTTCAAGGAGGCGCTTACAGATGAGTTTAAGGCTTATCAGAAAAACATTATTGATAATGCACAGGCCCTTTGCAACGGGCTTACCAGCAGAGGAATCAAGATCGTATCAGGAGGCACGGACAATCATTTAATGCTGATGGATCTTACCACATATGATCTGACCGGCAAGGCAGTTGAAAAGATGCTGGACGAGGCTCACATCACAGCCAATAAAAACACGATTCCCAATGATCCCAAGTCTCCTTTTGTAACCAGCGGTATCCGGCTTGGCACACCTGCGGTCACATCAAGAGGTATGAATACAGAGGATATGGATCAGATTGCAGAAGCAATCGCCATGATCGTAAAGGGCGGAGAGGAGAAGATTCCTGAAGCAAGAGCGATCGTTCAGAAATTGACGGACAAATATCCCTTGATTTGATTTTGTACACAGAGAAAGTAAAAGCCGCGCGGCAGTTATGATCTGCCGCGCAGCTTTTTTAATACCCCAATTCTTCGGCTACAAAAAATATCCTGATCCTTCCGGGGATTCCGCTCCTTCTGGTAACTACCACCTGATTGCACATGCAGTCGTCAGAAAGACAATTGCCGCATCTGCCGGTGTGGAAGCAGGGTGTATTTCTGTTTAAGCGCTTTGCGTTGGCGGGAGAAGCCAGATTTCTGACTCTTGCACAGCCTGATTCTATATCAGGTACCAGTTTGTTCATGCCAACCACCATAATTACATTTTTGGGACCGTGGATCAGACAGGCAACGCGGTTGCCATTTCCGTCAATGTTGATCAGTTCCCCATCATATGTAATGGCATTAGTGCTCATCAGATAATAATCGGAAAGCACAGCTTTTGCATACAGCGCTCTGCTTTCTTCAGGTGTTTTGGCAGTCAGACGGTCGATTAAATTATAATTTCCTGATCGAACAGCGTCCATAAGGCCGCATTCCTTGATGGACTCACTGCCGCCCCAACTGATGGCAGAGCCCTCTTCCATCATGCCTGTGATTGCCTGAACGCAGGCCTGGCTGTCTTCAAAAAAATAACCCTCCATATTTCTTAAAGCAAGTTTTTTAATAATGCCCTCCACAGCGGTCTGGAAAGCAAGTTGTTTTGGCGTCATACAAATCCTCCTTTGCAATGGATTCTATTAATTGTTTACTTACTATAAAGATTCGGGTGTCAAAAGGTGTTTTTAGAAAGTGCTCTTAGCAGACTGCATAAAAGGAATTGCACGCTGTCAGTTTCGGAAAATGGATTTTCTAAATGTTCTTAAAGAAGTCTGTCTACCTGGACGCAACCGTC
>USJG01000027.1 GCA_900554925.1 uncultured Lachnospiraceae bacterium | reverse complement strand
ATGTTCTTAAGGAAGTCTGTCTTATCGCACGCAACCATCCGCAATTGGCCATCCGGGCTTATAGCGGATTTTTCGGGACATCCATGTCCCGAAATTGCTGCTTTACCTCAAGACCATTAAGAAAATCTCATTTTTCTTTACAAAGACAGCTTAGCAATTCCCTTTGAGCAATCTGCCAGGTCACTTTCTAAAAACACCTTTTGACACCCGAATCTATTTAAGAAAAAACGGACCCTCCTGCGAAGATCCGTTTCCTTTAACTTTAAATTGTAAATCTGCTGATTGCTTCCTTAAGCTTATCCGACTCGCGTCCCAGAATCCGTACTGCCT
This sequence comes from uncultured Lachnospiraceae bacterium, assembly GCA_900554925.1. GTDB lineage: Bacteria > Bacillota > Clostridia > Lachnospirales > Lachnospiraceae > Suilimivivens. The sequence goes on along the minus strand of USJG01000027.1, from coordinate 18,140 downwards.
CCTGTAAGCTTAAAATCTGTTCTGACTGTTCTGATGTGTTTTGCCGCATTAAAATAGCTGCCTCCTCATTGTTTTCGGAAATCTGGGCCATGCTGTCGATCATCTGCATTGTGCGGTCTTTTGCCTGTCCCATATGCTCCATGATCCCTGCAATATCATTAATTGCCTTCGTAAGCTCTGTTACGCTGTCACGCACCTGACAGAAAGAGCCTACCGTAAGCTTCATGGCCTCAGACTGTGCTCTTACTGTATCGGAGGCCTGCCCTGTAATTTCCGCGATCCTGAATTTTTTCTTATCAATCTGCTCCACCGTCATACGGATCTGATTGACCGCCTCCACTGACTGGATAGACAAGCGCCTGATTTCCTCTGCAACTACCGCAAAACCTCTTCCCTGCTCCCCTACCCGGGCTGCCTCAATGGAAGCATTTAAGGACAAAAGCCCCGTCTGGTCGGCAATATCATTTATAGTTTCCGCAATCTCATTAATTGCCTTGGTCTCCTCAGAAAGTTCATTCATGTGGACGATCAGGCTTTCCGTCATTGAGGCTGTTTCCTCCGCTTTCCCGGAAAGATTTTCCATATTGGTAATACTGTCACCTACTGTCTGTCCTGCGATCTGGGCAATTCCTTCTACAGTTTCCGCATTTTTTACTACTGCCTCTATCTGCTCTGCCAGCTTTTGAATAGTACTTCTGCATTCCTTAACGTCCTCTGTCTGACTGGCTACCCCGTCGCTTACCTGTGTAATTCCTCCTGTAACGCCTTCCGATAAGGCTACCAGCTTCCTGGTTGTTCCGGCAACACGGTTTCCTGCATCGGCCACCTCGGCTGCCCCTTCCCCTGTCTGGCTGATCAGGCCCCGCATCTTTTCCATCATATGCTGAAGCTGGTCTGTTAAAAGCTTAAACTCCGCATCCTTTCCTTCTCTTACCGTTATGTTAAAGTTCCCTTTCTCAACCTGATTAAGCACATAGGAAACATTTTTAACAGACTTCATGATCCTGTTGGAAATCCATGCGCACAAAACCAATGAAAGAACTAATGCTGCCGCCACAACAAGCGCCGTTATATAGCGTATTTCCGATACCTGCAATAGTATCTGGTTTCGCGGGATCCTGGCACACACCGCGAAATCACAATTATCCATTTTATGGTACAGGTACAGGTAAGACTCTCCCTGGCTCTTCTGGTAAAAAGAAGCTGAATTATCCTCTGAGTCAAACAATTTCATCAAATCCTGTGAGGAAACGAAGATTTCTTCCTCTATCCCGTCTACAGAAAGAATTTCCCTTCCATCCCTGGTAATCAACGCACAGACGCTTCCCTCATCCAGCTCCATATCTGTCAGAGGTTTTTTCGCAGCGCTCATATCTATATCCATAATCAGCATTCCTATGGGTTTGGAGGTTTTGTCCACCATATTTCTCGAAATGGAAAAAGCATATCTTTCACTGGTCATCCCTGTGATAGCATCCAGTTCCTTATGCTGCCCGCTTAAAATCACTTTCTCGCCATTTGCAATCTGTGCCTTTCCTTCTTCTGTCTCTATGTAAGCATCATAATCAACCGGCTTTAGCATGGTGTCAGAGTTAAATCCCTGCCCATAATCTGCCAGAAAATAAATACTGCTTACAAACTGATCCGACAGCGCAGTGGTCAGCACCTGCTTTTCCATTGTATTAAATACCTTCCGTTCCTGTAAGGGATCCTTTGAATATTCCCCGCGATAATAACTCTTTACGGAACTATCCAGAACAATCTGATTTGCTCTGATAGACAGATTGCTGACCAACAGATCATAATATTCTGCTGTTTTCTGAATGGTATTTTCCATAGACTGCTGATAACTTTGAATCACTGCGTGTTCTGCAAGCTGATAAGACAAAATGCCTGATATAATGATCAGAATACAGGGAACCAAAAATCCCAGCAACAGCTTTGTGCGGATACTGCCTCCCGTTCCTTTTTTCTTTTCAGCCTTTTTACGATTTTGCGCCTTATTTGTAACGCCTGCCCCCAATTTCTTTTTCATAGCTGCTTCCTCCTGGCAATACATCTGTTTCCTCTTCCATAATACACCAGATTATGTCATTTTCTGTATTGACATGGTTGTGAATTATTGACCTTTTTTGGCAACTTGCGCAGCTAAAATGTTCTTAGTAATTATTACACAGCTACTTCTGCTGTTTTCCCCGTTTGACTGTCTCGTAAAAACGATAACCGCCTGAGAAGTTATAGCAGTCGTATCCATTCTGAGAAAGTATCCGGCAGGAGATATAACTGCGGAGTCCGCTCTGGCACATTACATAAACCGGCTTTCCCTTTGGGATTTCAGAAATTCTTTCTCTCAAATCGTCAAGCGGAATATTTATAAACCCTTCTGTGTGTCCTTTTGTGTATTCAAAAGGCGTCCTTGTATCAAGCAAGGTCACGCTGCCGTCACGGGGAAGTGCGTCTATTTCGTCATGGTGAAATTGTTTTACTTTTCCCGTTACGATATTTTCAATCATAAATCCTGCCATGTTGACCGGGTCTTTGGCTGATGAATAAGGTGGCGCATACGCAAGGTCAAGCTCTGTAAGCTCTGTTGCCTTCATCCCTGCACGAATAGCAGTTGCAAGCACATCTATTCTCTTATCCACGCCATCATACCCCACGATCTGCGCTCCGAGAATTTTCAGTGTTTCTTTCTCGTATAATACCTTCATTGTCATTACTTTGCCACCCGGATAATAGCCAGCGTGGGAAGCTGGCGATAAAACTACCCGCTCATAATCAAGATCAGCTGCCTTTGCTGTGGCTTCATTGATGCCCGTTGAAGCCGCCGTCATATCAAACACCTTAATGATTGATGAGCCTTGCGAACCACTGAACTTACTGTTTCCACCGCAGATATTGTCCGCCGCAACTCTTCCCTGCTTATTTGCCGGGCCTGCAAGCGCAATAACCGCTTTATTTTCGGTAACAAAATGCTTTACTTCTACTGCATCGCCCACAGCATATATGTCAGGTACGGAAGTTTCCATACGGTCATTCACAACAATACTGCCCTTGATACCAAGCGCCAACCCGGCATTTTTCGCAAGAGCAGTTTCCGGTAAAACTCCGATTGCAAACAAAACCATATCCGCTTTAATTTCACGATCGTCTGAGGTTTTCAGGGATAATTGATCATCCTTTTCTTCGATTTCAATTACCTCGGTATTCAGCATAAGGGTAACACCGTGCTTTTTCATTTCGATATGAAGCATACACGCCATATCAAAATCAAGCGGCGGAAGCAGGTGGGCGGACCTCTGTACCAGGGTAACCTCCAGGCCAAGATGAGCAAGATTCTCTGCTGTTTCCATGCCGATAAATCCACCGCCGATCACCGCAGCTCTTTTGGGCTGATTAGCTTCCACAAACTTATGAATATTTACGGTATCCTCAACCGTGCGTAATGTATAGATATTTTTGCTGTCTGCTCCCGGTATACTCGGATGAATCGGTTTGGCTCCCGGTGAGAGCAGCAGCTTATCATAGCTCTCCTCATAGGTCTTTCCTGTATCCAGTCCGTGAACCGTAACTGTTTTTCTATCGGTATTTATCGAAACAACTTCGTGCCGGATGCGCATATCCACACGAAATCTATCCCAAAAGCTCTCAGGAGTCTGTAAGGTCAAATCTTCCTCATTGGTGATAACTCTGCCGATGTAATAAGGCAGGCCGCAATTTGCATAAGAAATGAAACCTGTCCTCTCAAAAACTACTATCTGTGCCTTTTCATCAAGTCGTCTGATTCGTGCCGCTGCGGAAGCGCCGCCTGCAACACCACCTACAATTACTACTTTCATACTTTTACTCCTTTATCTGGCTTTCTAAAGCAATTTTGCCTTTTATCTCATGCACCAGTTCATGCACCGTTGTACACGGGCACATATCTGAGGGCTTCATTTTACCCTCTCGTTTACACTGCTCCAGTTTCTGCTGCGCTATCTGAATTGCCTTTTCCTCGTTACCAGATTTACAGAGTTTTCCGTACATCTGCTCATCAGCCTTGGAATACTTTTGTCCGGTCTTAATTTCATATACTCGCCCAAATTCTGAACAGCATGTCCAGGAATCCTGAATTGCAGGCATGGAACCAAAATAGGCATACATCCATATTTCAAAACACGGATTGGACCAGCCCACCTGTATTCCTTTACTCACTGCCTCTGCAATAATCTCATCAAATTCCTGTACCTGGTCTCTGTCAAATACAATCCAGGGAATACGATACTGTACATCATAAGCAGTGAGTTCCAGGCATTTATCAATCATGGTACGAGTCTTTGTTTCTACTACCTTTATCACAAGCTTATTTCTAACCTCCTCCGGCAATGCCTCATATAGTCCGGTGAAAAAGCAACGCTCCGTAGCCTCTGTATTTGTCGCAATCAAATAGTAGCCTAATTCCGGTATCTTGAATTGTTTTCTCTGTTCTCGTGTTTTTCTGTTACCTTTTCTGTCTTTTTTTGCCATACTATTCCTCCCTAAATATATCAATACTCTTTAAGGTAGGAATCGCACCGTACTTTCCAATCAGGTAATTCTTCTCGTAGCTTTCATCTTTACGGATATGGGAACCATCTTCATCCACGAAATCTGCTAATGAATACAAAGCGGATACGCCTCTGTCATCTTTTTCAACAAACCAGATTTCATCACGTCGCAACAACTGATTAGACAGCTGCCATGTATCATGAGTTGTAAATACAAGCTGAGCGTGATTGGTATTGATTTCCGGATTTAAAAATGTAAGTAGGAAATTCCTTACAAGTAACGGATGCAGACGAGCATTTAATTCGTCAATAAAGAATACACTGCCCTTCTCCAACACTTCCTGTAATTCCGGATATAATGCAAACATTTTTAAGGTTCCGGCAGACTCCATTCCCAAAGGAATTTCAGCCATTTCATCAGAATCAATCTTTTTATGGAGTGCATTAATCTTGTATCTTTCTTCTTTAGTTTCTCCCTCCTGCGGGACCCTTTCAATTCTAAAATCCCTGATATGCTCATCAAAGGATGCAAAATATTCCACAACTTTCTGCTGAACATTCTTATTCTCCACAAATCCCTTGGGCAGTCTGCGTGATATAAAGAAATTAGTGAAAGGATCGCCAAAATCAGCAAACTCATTTGCAATAAACCAGTCCCTGATCGCCTTGCACTTATTTACCTTCAGCTTCGCTCCCAAAGAAATAATCAGCACCTGCTTTTCCAAAGCCACCTGAATGTTATCCCTGCTGCTCTTAGGAAATCCTGATAAATCAAGTTCCTCGTCCGTCGTTCCACGATAAAATACCGTACTGTACTTTCTGGCAGTCTTCGCCTTGGAATTAAGCCACTCTTCTGTTACACCTTCCTTGTTAATGCAGAATCCATAGTTATAAGTTCTCTCTGACTTATCTCCTGGTAATGTGAAATACACTTCAAAGCTGGATTCTGCATCGGCAGATGTGGAATCGAACAAGAATGGAGTCGGTCTGAACTCTTCAAATTTTTCTTCTTCATCTCCGTATTTGAAAGAATCTGCAACATAGCCAGACATATATTCAAAAGCCTTGTATATATTGGACTTTCCGCTTGCATTTGCTCCATAAATAGCAGCAACCGGCAAAATCTTCTCACCACCAACAGTCACTACTCTGTCTGAAAACTCTGTCATCTTCGCCGCAGACAAATCTAAAGCAGCCTCTTCTCTGAATGATTTGAAATTATTAAAATTAAATTGAATTAACATGACTGCTACCTCACCTTCTTTTCTACTCTCTATTATATACAGATTTTACGCAGAATCAACATTTAAATGCGATTTTTTCTCATTTTATTGTATTTTTATATACAACTATTAAAAATCACTTAACTTGTATCCTGTACAAATTAAGTGATCATACATTTCTTCATCTTATTTCCTGATAATTATATTGTCTCAACATGCTCATCGTTGTCCAAACCAATGCGGATATAGATATTACTGCTGATATTTGTAGATAACTGCTGTTTCTCTGCTTATTCCCTCTATTTCCACGGTCTGACGCTGCCAAGCCAACCCTGATTAGCCCAATATTTACCATCAAGATATTCAGGATCTGCTTTATGTAATGATTTCTGCATCATACGACAGACAGAAAATTTAACTTTAACAAGAAGATTCGTTCGGGCAGGCTTTGTATAATCAATGCGGGCAAACTTTTGGGTGAGGCTTCGGATTTTTTCTGCGAGTTCCGCCTGTTTCTTTTGTGGTAGTTTGTCCCAAACAATATCGCTCATCAGTTTACCAGTAAATACACCGATCTTGGAAATTCCCCACCAGGATAAACTGTGCTTTATATCCTTAGCCGCAGATTTCGCTCCGCTGCCTAAGCATTGCGTTATGATAACTGCCCGCTTTCCAAACATTTCAGGCGCAGGGCGATGCGGCATCCAACGGTAAGCCAAATGGTCAAGAAATACTTTCATTGCTCCCGTAACGTGGAGCACGTACGCAGGCGATGTCATCACGATCAGGTCTGATTCCAATAGCGTTTTCTCTATCTTTTCGATTTTGTCCGCATCCTTACATGTATGCTCGCCCTTAAAAATACAGTTTGTACAGCCAATGCAAAAATCCGGGCAGTCCCTTGGGAGATAATATTCTGTGATATTTGCTTTATCCTTAAACTCTTCTAAAAACATCTCTTTTAACCGATAGGTAACACCGTGCTTTTCTGTACCGTTTATAACTGTAATATTCATTATTTACACCTCCAAAATATCATGTAATATCTGCGTATGAAACTTCCTGCGGTTATCTTTTTGACTTAAATCAATATCCAACATCTTTGATATTGTTTTATGCCGCAAAAATGTCTGCTGCATAATTGTTATCAGGCAGAAAGTTTTTCGTTTTACAGTTGTTTGATCCCAATCAGGGCGGCAGGCTGCAACAAGTGGCAAATATGCCGCGTAAGTTCTGTGAGTGTTATCATTGGCTTTTGGAATCTGCATATCAGTAAGAACTGAGATCCTGGATACAGCAGAGTGCTCAAACAGAAAATCCAGAGTCATATTGCCGAGATATTCTAATTTTTCAAAAGGCGAAAGGTTTTCTGTTTTCTCCCGTATATTCTGGAAGTATTCTACGATTCCATTGATAATACGTTCCACACACATTTCTATCAGTTTTTCTTTACTGCCAAAATGATAGTTGACAAGTCCTAAACTAACACCTGCATTTTGGCATATATCACGGACGGTTATTTCCTCTAAATGTTCTCCCTTTTCTTCGATAAGCGTAATCGTCGCCTGTATGATTGCTTCTTCGCTATCCATTTTCACATCTCCTTTTTTGAACACTGTTCAATCACATTATACTGAACAGTGTTCAAAAAGTCAATATGCGAAATAATATGGATATGAGATTACGATGTGTCCATAGAGGCTCCTACCGCTACTTGTCTCTCTGGGCCTCCAATTCTTTTATGCTCTCAATAAAATGACGTTCCACCGTTGAGAGATGTTCTTCCTGTTTCTTTCTATACTTTTCATATTCCACATGAGCTTTCATAAGCAGGATACCTGCCTGTATACCTATTTCCGCATAAACACTTGCGCTCTCACTTGCCATAGCATTTGCGAGATTCAGTAACTCAAACTGTTTATCTTTATCGCACTGTAATGCCAGTTTTTCATATTCAAGATAAGTGTCATCCAGTCTTTCTTCATAGCTTCTGTTATCTTCCTCTGGACTAAGACCATATAATAAATAGTCTGCTACCCCTCTTATAGTTGCACGCTTGAATATTTCTTTTGTGAAATCCATTACATCCCCCTCTCGTTAATATTACATCGTTAATTTATCACAGTTTATTCCCCTTATCAACCGTGTACCATTAATCTTTCAGTTTGAAAGCTCCTATACTCGTCTTAACCGTACAAAGTTAAGGAGAAGGACTAAAATGACATATTCAGACGCTATTATTAAACGATTAACAGAGTTATGTTCAGAAAGAGAAATCACAATAAACCGACTTGCCACACTATCTGGCATCACACAGTCTACCGTAGACAATCTGATGAAAGGCAAGACAAAGAACCCTAAATTAAAAACACTTCATAAATTAGCTGTGGGATTGGATATGACCGTTTCTGAACTTCTTGACTTCCCAGAAATGAATGAGACTGCTTTTGAGAATGAATAATAACCGCAGAACATTAATTTATACGATTCTTAATGGTATACCATTAACATTTATTTTTGTTTGATTCTATACTTTGAGTAATTTTTTAGACCATTTAGGAGAATCCCCATGACATATTCAGATGTTATTATTTTAAGACTTACACGCCTATGTAAAGAGAAAAAAATCACCATAAATAAACTGGCTACCTTATCCGGTATTACGCAGTCTACGGTGGAAAATATCATGTCTGGAAAGACAAAAAATCCCAAACTGAAAACCTTGCATAAGCTAGCTCTCGGTTTGGGAATGACGGTTTCTGAATTATTGGATTTTCCGGAAATGAATGAAACCATATTTGAGGACGAATAAAAAATATACTTGTTCACCAAATCTACTCAAAATAACTATTCAAAACTCCCCAACATTTTATTTACTGCACTAACTACTTCTAAATATGCTTCATCACTATTTTCATATTGACTGATTGGTTTCCCATCCTTAGGCAAGGCCAAAATTTCTTTGAGGGGGGTCTCCCACCATAGGCATGGACGTACTATAATTGGAATTACTATGCATTCTTGTCTTTTGGATCTTTCTATAGCTTTACTCATCTCAATATTATAACAGTAATCAGACGCAATAAAATCCGAGCTAATTAATAATATTATTATATCATCTTCACACAAATGCTTTTTTATATCTTCATCAAGTTGGCAACCTGGTACTAACTTTCTATCATTCCAAGTTTCTATCTTATCTGTTCTTTTTAACGCTGCAAAATGTTTATCTAACTCTTCTTTATATTTTTCATCCGCATGCGAATATGATAAAAAAACTTTTACTCTCTTATCCATCGCTTCATATTCTCCTAGCTTTTTTTTAGTTATTGCAAAAAGATTCCTTCGTGCTTTACTCTCCTTTTTTCCATCATTAAGGACTTTACAATTTTCATTTAACGTATAATAGTAATGTAACAAATGCTTATCATTTTTTGGAACAAATTCAAAACCACACTCCATACAAATAATCTCACTATTAACATCATCTACTATATACGGTGTTAAACATTGAGGACAATTAGCTCTAATATCTACATATACAATATGTTCTTGTAATAGTTCTCCCAACGTCTCTTCCGCTTCCTCTATTGATATATTAGCGTATTTAGCAATCTGATTTTCATTTATTCGGAACTGTTTCTTTTCAAGCTTCCATTGCAATAAGGGAAGGATTTTCTTTAACTGTTTTTGACTCAATTTCCCTATACTTGTTGACTGCATATTCAAATTCTTCTTTCGTATGATGTTTATACAAATGTATTGCAAGACATTGACTATCTGATGCATCGTAAGATACCCTCGTCCCACGGTATTCATTCAGCCATGCAATCTTTAATATTGTAATCTTTTCAGCATTATTTATTGACGCTCTTAATGCCATAAATGCCTCAGAAGAAAATATAGGTTCAACATAATTTTCCCCTCTAATCCTTGCACTTATATTTGTTCCATCACTGAATTTAATGTATGTCACATATCCTTCTACATCTTCTAAAGTACCCGTTTCAGCAGATTCGTATAATATATCTGTTATCAAAATATGCTCAACCATTTTTGTTAATAAATCAGTGATATCGAAAATATTATTATGTGCTAATTTTTCTTTATAATTTTTTATTTCTAACTTTTTTAAAAATCCAGTTGTAATAGCGTCTATATATTCTCCCATTTTCTCAGGTTGTGTCTGTACCATTTTATTATAAACTTGATTATATAACTCTATATTCAAATTACATAATGTCGCTTTATGAAGATTAGCAAAGCCATTTATCTGTAATTTAAATAATTTTGTAACAATACCAAAATATTTTTCTGCCAACACAATAGGTTTTTTATTTTCTTCTATAACGCCTGTTTTCGGCTCTACCTTCACAAATAATAGCTTACGTGTAAAATCAATTTCAATGGTTATATAAGAATATTCACTATGTTTGCCTGCCTTTACCGATACAGAACACTTTTCACTAAAAATCATAACCAATTTTTGTACGGTTACCCCATCTAGCCCTCGTTCTACCTTAACACTTACTAAGTCGTTTATTTCAGTATTATATGGTTGAAATAAAATAGAATGAAATTTTAGAGAATCTATATGACTATAGCTTTCTTGTATTTTTCTAAGCAATTTATAACTATCTTGTATTTTTCTGTAGTCTCCATACAAATCATACATATATATAGAACGTTGATTTCCATAAAGTAATTCTTCATTTAAATACTCTTCTAAATCTTGTATTTTTATTTGCCCATTATTTATAAATTCCTGTACAAATTCATGAAATTCGACGTTACTTCTAACCCATTCTGAGCATAACCGATATTTAGTCAAGAATTTCCGATGTACATTTTTATCAAAACTCCTTGTGATTATTGGTGAAAGAATGAAATATGTATCTGCCATAGTCCCCTCCTATATTTACCAATATTTTATCACAACTTCATATGTGTTTCCACTAAAATCCAATTTAAGCTCTTAAAAAAGCACATAATATTACTCGATATACAATATTTTTATTCAATTACTCCAAAATATCTCAGTGCTTCTTCTATTGCCTTTACTTTCCCTTCCGGACACCCCGGATATTCCCGTTTCGGCACATCCACCCTATTCGGTGCGTCATGCATAGGCAATCCATGTTTTCTCTTCACTTCCGCAATATACTTCGTATGCACATTCAGCCCGTACTTTTCCTTCACATACTCCTTAATCTTCTGATACGTGGCTTTCTCCGTTACATCTTCCTTGTCCACAGTCATTTCAATGTCGATTCTTTCTACATCCTTTTTACGGGTCAAGAGCGCAACCGTCTCCACATCATCTGTAAAAGGGAACATATCAACTGCCATTGCTTTCTTCATCTGATAGCCTTTTCCGCACAGAAATTTTAAATCCCTTGCCAGTGTTTCCGGATTGCAGGACACATACACCACCTTAGATGGCCCCAGTTTCGTAAGGGCCCGAAGAAACTTTTCACTGCTGCCGCTTCTTGGAGGATCCATTAAAACCACATCTGCCTTCTGGCCGCTGTCTGCCATTTTTACCATAAAGTCTCCTGCGTCCGCCTGATAAAACCGGATATTGGACACCTGATTCTTCTTTGCTCCCGCTATGGCATCCTTAACAGCATCCCTGCTTAACTCCACGCCAATAACCTTTCCCGCCTTACCGGCAGCGATCATACCGATTGTTCCGGTTCCGCAATAGGCATCCAGCACCGTTTCCCTGCCGGAAAGCTCCACATATTCCACTGCCTTTTCATACAGTCTTTGGGCCTGCGGAGGGTTGACCTGATAAAAGGACTTTGGTGAAATCTTAAAGGTCATGCCGCACAATTCATCTTCAATATAACCAGGCCCGAAAATAACCTGCTCCTTATCCCCTAACACCATACTTGTTTTCTTATCATTAACGTTTACCACCACGGTAGTGATTTCCGGGTGTTCCTTTCGCAATGCTTTTACAAAATTGTTCCTGGAGGGCATAATCGGCGAGCCTAAAACAAGCACCACCATAATCTGTCCTGTATGATACCCCACACGCACAAGCACATGGCGCAGCAGTCCATAACCGGTGTCTTCGTCATAGGTTTTGATCTTAAAGGATTTTAACAGCCTTCTGATGGAACCTATAATGGCGTCTGCCTTTTCATTTTCCAAAAGGCACTCCTCCACTGGAACGATCACGTGAGTCCCTGCTTTATATACCCCTGAAATAATATTTCCTCTATGATCCCTGCCAAAGGCCGCATGCACTTTGTGGCGATAATGCTCCGGGCGTTCCATCCCCATGATCCCTTCCAGTTTCCCATAGGGCTTAAGCAGCTTTAATACCTTTTCTCTTTTTAGCTTTAACTGGGACTCATAATTCATATGTAAAAGCTGACAGCCTCCACACTTTTTATATACCGGGCATTTCTTATTAAAATTTTCTTTTTGTTTCGGCTCCTGGCTCATTTTTTATTTCTCTCCTTATTTTATTGCTAAAAACCCCTGGGCCATCACACCCAGGGGTTTCATTTAATCCTCTTTGATCTTTTTAAGTTTAACAGATTCTATTCCCCGAATAAGCTCCGTAGCATGCTCAACATCTGCTTCATTAATACGAATCGTAAACATATTCTTTTGCTTTTCATTTCCAAACAGCCTTGCCATAAAGGGCCTGTCCTGCCATTCTATAAAGTAGGATATTCTATTTTGCAAAAATAACTTTTCCAATTTGTCCTTGCTGTCCACGCTGTACACTTTACAAAAGGACACTTCCCTGTTGAATATCTGGTTGTCAAAAGTCAATGATGTCATATCGCTATCTCCCCTGGATAATAAAGTATTATGTTAACTATTTATACATTAGCATTATAATTCATAATACTTTATAATTTCAACAAAAAAATAAAAATATTTATATTATTCTTAAATCCAGATCAAAACATTGTTTTTGACAGCTCCCACAGAGGCTTTTGCTGCTCATACTGCAAGTTCAGCCAGTCTGCCGCCTCTTTTACTCCTTCCTCTGTAAATGCAAACTCCCGGCGTTGTTTTTTCTCCTCCTGGGTTCTGGCATAGCACAATGGTTCCGGCCAGATAACAGCCTCAAGCCTGTCTCCATCCTCGTCAGTCTTCTTTTTCAGCATATAGCGCATACCTTCCATGCTGCCGCAGTATTCTTCTTTTTTCACATAATTTAATACATGAAATTTTTCTTTATCTATCATATGTCATCCCTTCGCAAACTACTTTTCCCGGCCATCCCTGCCCTCTAAGGACGCTGTTTTTTTCTGTTCTGAAAAATAGTCTGCCAATCCTCCCAGGGATTCCAGAAGAATCTGGGTTTCCTTCTCATCAAATTGCGCCATTGCCGCTTTGATCATTTCATGGTGAAAATCCTGGTGATGATGAAAAGCCTTCTCTCCCTTTTCTGTCAGTGAAAGCAGCACAAGCCTTTTATCCTCTTCGCTTCTCTCTCTGAGTACATATTGATTTCTGGACAATCGGTCAACAGACTTTGTTAAAGTTCCCATGGTCACATCAAGCGCTTTCGCCACTACGGAACTGGGCTTGGGATCCCCAAGCCCGATTGCCTCTATGACATGCATATCGTTGATCGTAATATCTGTAAATTCGCCGGTAATCAAAGCTTCCTCTTCAATATGCATAATATCTCTAAAGAGCTTAACCAGCAGTGTATTTAATGCTTTTCCAAGTTCCATATCTGTTCCTCTTTCTTACCATGTAAGAACTGCCGCTCCCCAGGTAAGTCCGGCTCCAAAACCTGCAAGTACAATTTTATCCCCTTTTGCAAGCTCACCCTTTTGATTTACCTTATCCAGTAAAATGGGAACGCTTCCTGCTGAAATATTACCACATTCCTGAAGATTAGTGGGAAATTTCTTCATTGGCTGCCCCATCTTTTTGGCTACTGCCTCTATAATACGAATATTGGCCTGATGGAGCAGAAAATATTTAATCTCATCTGCACTGACTCCTGCTTCCTCCAAAGCCTGGGTTATGGCAGCCGGCACAGTCTTTACCGCAAATTTGTATACTGCCTGCCCATCCATTTTGGTATAATCCAGCTCCTTACTGTTTTTTACAAAAGGATTATTTACCGGCCTGTTATAACAGGTAAGCGCACCGCCTCTTGCTCCGTCCGAGCCCTGAACAATACTGATAATACCGGTATCGTCCTTCTGAACAATTGCCGCGCCTGCGCCGTCGCCAAACAAAACGCAGGTGCTTCTGTCGTTCCAGTCCATCATTTTGGAAAGAGTCTCCGCCCCTATGATCAGCGCTTTCTCGGCCATTCCCGCCTTCAAATACGCATCCGCGATCCCAAGCCCGAACAAGAATCCCGCGCAGGCTGCATTAACGTCATAGGCAACTGCGTTACAGGCTCCAATCGCGCTTTGTACCTGACAGGCAGTGGAGGGAAAACACATATCTCCGGATACCGTACCTACAATGATAAGGTCAATCTCATCTGCACTGACGCCAGCATTTTCCATTGCTTTTTGGGCCGCTTCCACAGCCATGGCAGTAGTGGTTTCCTCCACTGCAATATGCCTTTTTTCTATTCCTGTGCGGCTCCTGATCCATTCATCCGTAGTGTCCATCAATTTTTCAAGCTCCTGATTGCTGACCACTCTTTCTGGGAGCGCACTTCCGGTACCTGTTATTCTTGCTGCCATGACAGCACCTCCTCAAATTCTTTCATAATATCCGATACATGCTCCAGCCTCTTTGCCTTATAGGCATTTGCTCCGCAAAAGAGCAATCCCTGCTCTGTATTTCCCTTTGCCGCATTGACCAGCGCATCTGTAATACAATAAGGTATTTTTGCCGGATCACATTTTTCCAGGCATTGATGGCATTTTCCTTTTGGAATACTGCCGTTTTCCGCCTGCTTTAAAAATGTATTTCTGATTGCCCTGCCCGGCATTCCCACAGGGCTTTTAACAATTACTATATCTTCCTTTTCTGCTTTTAAATAGGCTTCCTTATAACGGAGGTCTGCATCACATTCATAGGTAGTCACAAACCGGGTAGCCACCTGAACGCCATCTGCCCCCATTTCCATATAGGGAAGTGCATCTGCCCCTTCGTAAATGCCTCCTGCCACCACTACCGGTATTGCTTCTTCTTCTCCCGCATCATGGACACGCTGGATGATCCGTCTTACTTCTTCCTCATAATGGAGCCCTTCAATATCCTGAAGTTCCTCCCTCTTAAAGCCCAGATGTCCTCCGGCAAGAGGACCTTCAATCACTACAAGGTCCGGACTTTTGTCATACTTCTTTTTCCAATATCTGTTTATGACCTCAAATGATTTAAGAGAAGAAACAATGGGGGCGATCCTGACCCTGGAATCTTTTACAAAGGAAGGCAGTTCCACGGGAAGCCCCGCTCCTGAAATGATCATATCTGCGCCTGCTTCCACAGCAGCTTTTACGTATTTTTCATAAAATCTTGTGGCTGCCATAATGTTGACTGCAATAATACCGCCCCTGGCAATCTCCTTCGCTTTCCTGATCTCTTCTTTTAATACCCTTAGGTTTGTTTCCACAGGCTGGCTCTCCCAGCCAGGGTCCCGAAAACCGATCTGGGCCGAGGATATGACTCCTATCCCGCCATGTAACGCAACATTTCCCGCCAGGGATGAGAGGCTGATTCCCACACCCATTCCTCCCTGGATTACAGGGATTCTGGCCTTTAAGTCTCCGATGGTTAAGCACTTTTTATTTTTCAAATTAATATTTTCTGAACCGCATATATCTATCTTCTGCAATGGCTTCTCCATCCATTCCGTCAAATTTTCGTAAAAATTCCACCATATGCTCTTTCATAAAGCCTGAAATATCCTTCACAGTGGATTCGTCGGCACTTCCATATTCAGGCACGATCCTTTCAATTACCGCAAGACGCTTTAAATCATCTGCGGTAATTCCCATAGCCTGCGCCGCTTCCTGGGCACGACTGCCATCCTTCCATAGAATGGAGGCAAACCCTTCCGGAGAAAGAATAGAATAAGTGGAATTTTCCAGCATCCACACTTCGTTGCCCACTGCCAGACCTAAGGCACCTCCGCTTCCTCCTTCTCCTATGACGATGGATAAAACGGGCACTTTAAGAGCAGACATTTCAAAGAGATTTCTGGCAATGGCCTCTCCCTGCCCTCTCTCCTCCGCTTCCATCCCCGGATAAGCTCCTGAAGTGTTGATAAAGCAGATAACCGGACGATGGAACTTTTCTGCCTGCTTCATAAGGCGCAGCGCTTTCCGATAACCTTCCGGCGATGCCATGCCATAATTCCTCATAGCACATTCGCCTGCGTCATTTCCCTTCTGAATACCAATCACTGTAACCGGCTGACCGTAAAGCCACGCAAGCCCTCCTACAACCGCCTTATCGTCCCCGTAAGCTCTGTCTCCGTGCAGCTCCATAAAATCATCAAATATCAGATCAATATAAGTAAGAGTGGAAGGTCTGTATACGCTTCTTGCCTCTTTTACCTTCTGCCATGCTGTTTTTAAAGGAGTTTTTGCCAATCTTTCCTTATCCATTTCCGACGGGTCAAATTTTTTGATTTCCTCCGTAAAATGGCTGTAATTTGTGTTCTCCGCGGAAACTCTGTGAGTTTTCAGAATCTGATATAATACCTTTTTCAGTTCCTTCCTCTCCACTACCCTGTCTGCAAAACCGTGCTCTAACTGAAATTCCGCACGCTGAAATCCCTTAGGCAGCTTTTGGCCAATGGTCTGCTCTATGACTCTGGGGCCTGCAAATCCGATCAGGGCGCCGGGCTCCGCCAAAATAATATCTCCCAGCATGGCAAAGCTTGCGCTCACGCCTCCTGTGGTAGGGTCCGTAAGCACGCTCACATATAAAAGCCCTGCCTCTGAGTGCTTTTTAAGGGCCGCTGAGGTTTTTGCCATCTGCATCAGAGAAATGATCCCCTCCTGCATTCTGGCACCGCCGGAACAGCAGAAAATAACCACAGGAAGTCTTTCTCTTGTAGCGCGTTCCACTGCCAGCGCAATTTTTTCTCCTACCACATGCCCCATGCTTCCCATGAGAAATCTTGAGTCACATACGCCAAGGCATACTTTTTCTCCGTAAATTTTTCCTTCGCCGACTGTAACTCCTTCATGGAGTCCGGTTTTTTCTTTTACACTTTGAAGCTTTTCTTCATATCCGGGGAAATTTAAAGGATTACTTGCCTCCAATTCCTCAAACCACGGTTCAAAGGTACTTCTGTCGCACACCATACGAATCCGGTTTTTTGTTCTGACTCTGAAATAACTTCCGCAGGCGGTACAGATATAATTATTTGCCACTACTTCTGAGCGGTTTAATTCCTTTCCGCAATCGGGACAAATAATAATCTCCTTGTCTTCCCTTTTGTCTTCTGCCCTGTCTGCCTGTTTTTTTAACCATTTACTTTCAGATTCACTTTCCTTTTTATCTGCTCCTCTGACTTGTATATATTTTTCTCTATGAAATAATCCTGACATTTTCTGCCTCCAACAGGCCACCTTTAAAGATGGCCGATCCTGTCTATGAAATTGCAAAGGTAAGCTCTGCCTGTACTGCCACCTTGCCCTCTACCGTTGCTGTTGCCTTCCCTATTCCCATAGGCCCTTTCTTCTTAATAATCTCAGTTTCCAGCACAAGCACATCTCCGGGTACTACTTTTTTCTTAAATTTTGCAGACTCTATGGCTGCAAAGTAGGCAGTTTTCCCTTTATTTTCCTCAAGGCTTAAGATTGCCACTGCCCCTGTCTGCGCCAGGGCTTCTACAATAAGCACGCCGGGCATCACCGGTTCACCGGGGAAGTGCCCCTGAAAATAGGGCTCGTTATAAGAAACGCATTTTCTGGCTACAGCTTTTACGCCGGGGGTAAGCTCCTCAATGGTATCAAGCAGCATAAAAGGCTGCCTGTGCGGTATGATTTCCATGATTTCTTTTGCTGATAATAAAGACATTATGTTCTCCTATTCTACGTACTTCCCGATCAAAATACTTGCATTGTGCCCGCCAAATCCAAGGGAATTGCTCAGGGCATAAGGGATTTCTTCTTCGTAAGGCTCTTTGCAGTAATCAAGGTCTATCTCTTCATCCGGCGTTTCATATCCCACTGTCTTATGAATAAAACCTTCCTCCATTTCCTTTACGCAGGTTACAAACTCAACCGCCCCTGCCGCTCCAAGAAGATGCCCCACCATGGACTTGGTCGAATTAATATGTATCTTCTCTGCGTGAGCTCCAAAGGCTTTCTTGATAGCCCTTGTTTCAAAAAGATCATTGTGATGGGTTCCGGTTCCATGGGCATTGATATAAGTAATATCCTCCGGTGAAATGCCGCCATCCTTTATGGCTCCCAGCATAGCG
>USJG01000026.1 GCA_900554925.1 uncultured Lachnospiraceae bacterium | reverse complement strand
AAATATGCCTTCCTCCTCCGAGTCCAGGTTGATCAGACGCTTTGCCTTAAGAGGGGTCACGTCAAGGGCCCTTGCGCCATCCATTCCCACCTCTTCATCCACTGTAATCACCAATTCTATTCTGGGGTGCTTATAGCCATCTCCATCCAAAAGTGCAAGCCCATAGGCAACTGCAATTCCATCATCTCCCCCAAGACTGGTACCTTCTGCCATCAGTCTGTCGCCATCTACCACAAGCCTTAAACCGTCTTTCTTCATATCAATAGATACATCCGGTTTTTTTACGGCTACCATGTCCATATGTCCCTGAAGCATGACTGGTGGATGATCCTCATAGCCTGGCGTGGCTTCTTTTATGATAATAACATTTCCTACTTTATCCTGATAGTACTCCAAATTTCCTGTACGTGCAAATTCTGCCAGATAATTACTGATTTTTTCAGTATTTCCGGATCCATGGGGTATTTTACAGATCTCTTCAAAAAAGTAAAAAACATCCTTCGGTTCTAAATTGTTCAGTGTCCTCATGCCGCTCCTTTCCGCCATTAAGAAAAAAGACCTTATGTATCAATAAGGTCTTTGGTGTATTCCATTACAATTATGCAATTTTGCTCTTTGCAAGCTCTGCCAGGCTCTTAAAGCCCTCTGCATCATTTACTGCCATTTCTGCAAGCATCTTTCTGTTGATGTCAACCTCTGCCAGCTTAAGTCCATACATAAATTTGCTGTAGGATAATCCGTTCAGTCTTGCAGCAGCATTAATACGTGCAATCCAAAGCTGTCTGAACTGACGCTTTTTCTCTTTACGTCCTGCATAAGAAGTTGCTAATGCTCTCATTACGGACTGCTTTGCTACTCGATACTGTTTGCTTCTGGCTCCTCTGTAGCCCTTTGCAAGCTTTAATACTCTATTGTGTTTCTTTTTGGCATTTAAACCGCCTTTAATTCTTGCCATGTCTTATAATCCTCCTTACGACTTATCAATATCCTTTACCTTATCCTTCTTATAAATAAGGTAAAATCTTCTTCATGTTCTTAACGTTTGTCTTATCTGTAATTGCAGGCTGTCTCAAGTTTCTCTTTCTCTTGGTAGTCTTCTTGGTTAAGATATGGCTCTTGTAAGCTTTACTTCTCTTTAATTTACCTGTTCCTGTAGCTTTAAAACGCTTTGCAGCAGCTCTGCT
Organism: uncultured Lachnospiraceae bacterium; assembly: GCA_900554925.1. Lineage (GTDB taxonomy): Bacteria > Bacillota > Clostridia > Lachnospirales > Lachnospiraceae > Suilimivivens. The sequence continues at coordinate 17,645 of USJG01000026.1, read as the reverse complement.
TGTTTTCATTTTGGGCATAACTGTTTCCTCCTATATACTTAAATAATTTCTGCCGACCTCGGGCTCGCCCCCTGGTCATCTATTTTAACTGGCAGGCTAACGCTTTTCAGTTAAAAACATTGTCATACTTCTGCCTTCCACCTTGGGAGCCTTTTCAACTACACACACATCGGAAAGCGCTTCCGCAAAATCATCCAGAATATGCTTGCTGTTTGCCATGTGCGCCATCTCACGTCCGCGGAACCTGAGTGTTACTTTCACTCTGTCTCCCTTGGTAATGAACTTTCTGGCCGCATTCATCTTGGTGTTAAGATCATTGGTATCAATATTGGGAGATAAGCGGATTTCTTTAACTTCTATTGTCTTCTGCTTTTTCCTGGCTTCCTTTTCTTTACGGGTCTGCTCGTATTTATACTTGCCATAATCAACAAGCTTACATACAGGCGGCTTTGCTGTTGGAGCAATCTTCACAAGATCAACTCCGGCTTCCTCTGCCATCTGTAAGGCTTCCCTTGAAGACATGATCCCTAACTGCTCGCCGTCTTCTCCTATAACACGTACTTCCTTATCCCTGATCTGTTCGTTAATGAATAATTCGCTAATGGCTGTGTCCTCCCTGCATAAAAAAAGTGGATAGCATAACTATCCACTAATAATCTGTCATGTTTAAGCCTGTGCACAACTAAAATGCCGCTGTTTAAAGGCTTTTAACTATGAACGCCTGTAAGCCTGACTGCCACAGGGTGAGAGTGGATACTCTGCTTGATTGTCTGCACACGCACCGCATGCTCATATAATTTAACATTTTCTGTTTTAATTGTCAATACCTGTTTTAAATTTATCTTCTAAATTAATTAAACAGCTATTAATCCTGCCCACTGCTGGCAAGACTTACCTCTTCCTCTCTGACTAAGCGGATCTCTCCATCAGAAATTTCAAAGTCTGCCATCAATTCATCATCTGACATCTGGCTATAGGTAATGGTGTAGGTGTCCTGGGCCACGATCAGATAGGTAAGCTGCTCTATTTCGCCCTCTTCCATCTGATAAGAGCTTCGTATCTTATAAGCCGGAACTCCCTCCATATCAATATTTTCAAAGGATTCAATTTCCAGATTGACGCTCTGTCCAGCCTCCTTACAGGCTTCCTTCAAAATCTTTTCGTAGGTTTCTTTTGTCAGGGAATCTGATACCATTCCACTGGCACTTCCTTCTGAAACCGTATAATAGATATTAGAGGAATCCAGCGGATTTCTTTTATGTACATACATGCCGGGTACCTCTTCCGACTCCTGGTAACTGGCCGGAATCAGTACTGCGCAGTAGCTTACTTCTTCCCTGTCACTTTCAGGAGCCTTTTCTTTTAATTCAAATTCCTGCATTTCTATGTACTGTGTTTCCTGACCATCCTCTGGTGAGATGTCAGAAACTGTAATTACCTTATTGCTGCATCCTGTTAACAAAATCCCAAGAAACGCTGTAAGTATCCATCTGTTTTTCATTGCAATATATCCTTACTATATAATAATGAGCTTTATCACCCGCCATTTTTTATTTAAACACAATTCTCATTATTAGTCAACAATCCCGCGGCATTCGCCAACCAGATATACAAATATACCTGGCGGCTCATTGCCAGCGGGCAGATAATAAGCTTATTTATTTTTCAGTAAAAGTTGCGCAGGCTGTTTCTTTACAGTCACAGGCGCCGCAGCCCTTAATATCTACATGATCGGCAATACATTTATAATTACTGTTATACTTACAGTTAACTGCCTCACAATCAATACTGATCATTTTGCTTGGGTGCTCCAATGAACTGGTATAGCGGTCTCTTCCCTCCTTGGAAAAACTCTCACAGCAAGTATCATCTTCACAGCCCGCATGCCTGCCTCCTACCATAATGTCGCCTTTACAGCAGTACTTGCTTTTGTTATATACACAATTTTCTACGGAACATTTTAAATCAGCCATATCTTCATACCTCCTTATATTATGACAGTAATTAGTATGGCTTTCATCCTTTCTGTTTATTCATTTATTTTTAAGATTGGGTGTCAAAAGGTACTTTTGACACCCAATCTTTTTAACAATAAAATATTGAATTTTTTAAGGCTCGTCGTCAATGGAAAGCCTGTATAAGTTAAACCAGTACCGCTCTATCATACTGCTGGCAGCTTCTTCTGCCTTTATTCCTGTTCCGTTCCATTTTTCGATGATCTCATCTCTGGCATTTCCGCTGCCAATAAACCATACCTGTTCCTGCCCGGCCAGCAGTTCCTTCATTTGGGCTATTCCTGCCTCATCAGAAAATTCTCCGTCCACCAGCCCATGAACCTGAGGATACATTTCCCTTATCAGAGTTTCCGGCTCTCCATACCAGAGATAGGTTTCATTATCAAGGTAATAAGAGACCACCGCCTGGGCCTGATCAAAATTGAATATTACAATATCATCAGCCTTTATCTGGACAAGCGCTTCTTTTGCATTTTCCATCTGCACCCTTTTCCACATTTCCTCTCCATAAAAGGCACGATAATTTCTCAATCCTACTATCAGCAGAAGTATCATGGCCGGAACCTTTAAATATCTTTGATCCTTTAATCCCGAAACAAGTATGGCAAAAGCCAGCCAGAATACCCCCATGGCCGGAAGCATATATCTGTATACAAAAATCGGGCGTATCAGAAAGGAGGTCGCAAAGCCAAATACGACTATGCCTGCAAGAATGCCAATGCAGCCTGCCACAAATCTTGTTTTGCCCTTTTCTTCTTTCTCTTTCCCCTTTAATCTTCTTACCAGAAGTACCATCAGCAGCATTCCATAAATCAGGAACAATGCTGCTGCCAACGCAACATTTATTTTTTCATTTGTAAAAGAAGGTTTAAACAAAAATTTAACACAGCCGCCTAAAGTGCGCAGGGAAAGCGGCTGTATCCAGTAATTATTCTTTACCTGCCCTACCTGTCTGGTCACTGCTGCCACTATCCAGGGCAAATACCCCGCCGCACAGCAAAAACCACTGATAAGATACCCTTTTATTTCCTTTTTGATTCTGTGGTCAAGGCAAAACACTATCAGTAAATACAAATAAATCATACAGGCAGCCACACAGGCAAAGTAATGGGTATAGCAGGCTGCCAGAGCGTAGATTGTCAGGAAAATCCAGTCCCCCGTCTTCCCTTCTTCTGCCAGCTCATAAGCATGAAGCATTCCTGCTGTAATAAAAAACAGGGCATACCCATACATTCTCACTTCCACTGTATAATCAGCCATTTGAGGCATAGTAAGAAGTAAAAAACTAAAAAGTCCGGCCACAAACATTCCAAAGTGCCTTCTTGCCTTAGTTGCGGCATACAACAGGCATAGGAAAAAGGGAAGTACTGAGACCAGCTTGGCCGCCCACACCTGGGCTGTAATGGTTCCCTGAGCTGTTTTCGTGATTGTCAGAAACAGCTTTACGATCAAATAATAAAGAGGCGGATGGACATCTCTGGCTGTAATGGAAACCAATTCACCTAAAGACTGATCTGCCAGTCCCATAGTAAAAAGTTCATCATACCAGATATCACTGCTAAAGCTTAAAAATACGGAAACGCACAGCAGTCCTGCACTGACTGCCCACAGAAGTATTCCTATGATTTCATCCCGCTTTAGCTTCTGTCTCATCCTGACCTCTTTCTGCCTCGTTTATTCTTGTTAAGCTTCTATTTTTTCTCTTCCTGCACTTCTTCCCTGCGGATTTCCTTGGTTCTTATTTCTTCACAGATCTGATTGATGAAATCCCCAAGGGGCTTCACACCCTCATCTCCTGCAAACCGGCTCCTTACAGATACTGTACCGTCCGCTTCTTCCTGCTGTCCAACCACTAACATATAGGGCAGCCTTGCAAGTCTTGCTTCGCGAATCTTAAAGCCAATCTTTTCTGAGCGGTTATCCACCTCTGCCAGCACGCCGTTTTTCTTAAGCTCCGCTTTTACCTTTTCGGCATAAGCCTCATATTTATCAGAAATAGGCAGCACTCTGACCTGCTCAGGACAAAGCCATGTAGGGAATTTACCCTCGTATTTTTCAATCAGCCATGCGAGTGTCCTCTCGTAGCATCCCATGGAAGTTCTGTGAATAATATAAGGGCGCACCTTATCACCGTTCTGATCAATGTAGTACATATCAAACTGCTCTGCCAAAAGGGCATCCCACTGAATGGTGATCATGGTATCTTCTTTTCCATATACGTTCCTGGCATTAATATCCACCTTAGGGCCATAGAAAGCTGCTTCTCCTACATCCTCCACAAAAGGAAGATTAAGTTCCGTCAATATTTCCCGGATATGCTGTTCTGTTTCGTTCCAGACTTCAGGTTCCCCAATGTACTTTTCTCTGTTCTCAGGGTCCCACTTGGACAGATGCCAGGTAATATCATCCTGCAATCCCAAAGTAGTCATAACATATTTTGCAAGGGCGATACAGCCTTTAAATTCCTCTACCATCTGGTCAGGACGGACAATCAAATGTCCCTCGGAAATCGTAAACTGACGCACTCTGGTAAGGCCATGCATTTCACCGGAATCCTCATTTCTAAACAGCGTGGAGGTCTCTCCGTAACGGATAGGCAGATCTCTGTAAGAATGCTGGGTTGCCTTATACACATAATACTGGAAAGGACAGGTCATTGGACGAAGGGCAAACACCTCTTTATCCTTTTCCTCGTCTCCCAGAACAAACATGCCTTCCTTGTAATGATCCCAGTGGCCGGAAATTTTATAAAGATCGCTCTTTGCCATAAGAGGGGTTTTGGTTCTTACATAACCCCATTCATTATCCTCAAGATCTTCGATCCAGCGCTGCAGAGTCTGTACCATCTTAGTGCCCTTAGGCATCAGAAGCGGCAGCCCCTGTCCGATTACATCTACCGTTGTAAACAGCTCCATCTCACGTCCCAGTTTATTGTGATCGCGGAGCTTGATATTTTCAAGATACTCCAGATATTCTGCCAGTTCCTCTTTCTTGTTAAAGGCTGTGCCATAGATTCTCTGCAGCATGGTATTTTCTGATTTTCCCCTCCAGTAAGCGCCTGATGATGAAGTCAGCTTAAATGCTTTGATTCCCTTAGTACTCATCAGATGAGGGCCGGCGCAAAGATCCGTAAACGCCCCCTGGCTGTAGAAGGAAATTTCCGCATCCTCCGGCAGATCTTTAATCAGTTCTACTTTATAAGGCTCGCCTTTTTCTTCCATAAATTTGATGGCTTCCTCTCTGGGAAGTGTAAAACGTTCCAGCTTATTGCCTTCCTTGATGATTTTTTTCATCTCGGCTTCAATTTTATCCAGATCCTCTCTTGAGAAAGGCTCATGCTCAAAATCGTAATAATAGCCGGTTTCAATAGCGGGACCGATTGCCAGCTTTGCTTCCGGGAAAATCCTCTTAACCGCTTCCGCCATAACATGAGAGCAGGTATGTCTTATGACCTTTAAGCCCTCAGGGTCATTAGCTGTCAATATGTTTAAAGTGCAGTCTTTGTCTATGGCGGTTCTAAGGTCCACCACTTCGCCGTCTACTTCACCGGCACATGCCACTCTGGCAAGTCCTTCACTTAAATCTGCTGCAATTTCATAAACGCTTCTGGCACTGTTATACTCTTTTACAGAACCATCTTTTAAGGTGACTTTCATTTCTGTTCCTCTCTTTCTTTTATATATTTTGATTTTTGTTCCTGGCAGATTGCCTAAAAGGAATTGCACGCTGTCAGCTACGGAAAATGAATTTTCTAAATGTTCTTAAGGAAGAAAACTTTACCGAACGCAACCATCCGCAATTCGCCATCCGGGCTCATAGCGGACTTTTCAGGACGTCCATGTCCCGAAATTGCTGCTCTACTTAAGACCATTAAGAAAATCTCATTTTCCTCCACAATGACAGCTTATCAATTTCTTTTGGGCAATCTGCCGATTTCAAATTTATCAGGCACCCTTTGACACCCAAATCCATATAGGAAATTCCGTTGAATTTCCTGTACGATAAAAAACCCATGCACTACTTTTGTAATGCATGGGACGTAAATTACGCGGTTCCACCCTGCTTGCTTCCTGCGCTTTCACGACTTACAGAAACCTCTCAACATACCTGTAACGTAGGTACTACGGACCGGATTGGGGCCACTCCGAGTTAGTTTTCAGATGCTTCCTGCAAGGACATTTCCAGCACAGACCCCTGCTTAAGCCAAGATAAGTCCGATGTCCCTCTCTGCTGCATTTCACAACCTACTCTTCTCATCATCGTATTAATATATTTATCTGATATGTTTTATTCTAATCCTTAATTTTCATTCTGTAAAGATAAAATTTCAGGAAGTCTGTTCCAGTAATATTTCTTCGATAATCCGGGAAGCTGTTGCCACCAATTGGCTGCAGGGTCTTTCTCTGTAATATTCTTCGGTTCTTTCAGAGGGTCTGGCGCTTTCCTCCATACCGTCGATTCCAAGAAGTTCCCTGCATATAATTGTGCCGTGCTTTTCCTTAAACTTCTCTGCCATCTGTCTGACAAGCAGATAAATCCGCTCTTTCCCCTCCTCATTTGCAGGGTCCGTATTTCCTTCCTTAAGTCCTGCTAAAAGCGCCATGGACGACACCACGCCGCACACCTCGCGCATTCTCCCAATTCCTCCGCCCATAGGGCTTGACAGCTTTAAGGCTGTTTGTCTGTCCATGCCAAACAGATCCGCATAGGTGGCAAAGACAGACTGGGCGCAGGTATAGCCTTCTTCAAAAGTAGAAACGGCCTGCTCTATCCGGCTTACCATCAGCCCTTCTTTCCACAGCACTTTTTGTATTTCCTGCCGCTTCCGCAGGGACATGGATCATTGGGGTAAATCTTGTCCGGCTTCACAACAGTGGTAGAAGATTTCTGCTCTCTGTAAAGCTCCTTGCGCTTGTCCTCATCAAAAATTTCATTCCATTCCGGCAGCTCATACAGCCAGTCTGCGCCTGCCGCTACCATGTTCTTATAGAGAAGCTCTTTGTCAAATGCAAGACTTACCTGGGTATCTTCTTCCATTTCTTCAATCGGGTTTTCCTGCTTTAAGCTGTCATTGATCCCATCCAGAAAGCCGGTCATGGTCATAAGGTCAATACCATACTTTTCTGCAAGCTCCTTTACGGTTCCCTTGACCTCTTCATCCGGGTTCTTTAAAAGCTCTGCATATATATCTTTCTCTTTCTGGAAATACTCAGCCCAAAGCCTCTGTAAATCTCCCTTATTTGCCGTTTCTGAATAGGCCATATCGCGCCATTTTTTAAGCAATGCCATTATTTCTTCCTCCTTACCTGCCTTAAACAGATATTCTTATGATTTTTGTACATTATATCCCATAACAATAAAAATGTAAAATTTTTTATGAGAATTGTATAAGATCAGATTTGCCGGGTAATAATACTAACAGTCAATGGATTCCCCCTCCTTTGACGATACAATTACGTCAGATAAATAAATACTTATCCTCCCCTAAAAAAGCCCCCGGGACTGCAAAGGCGCAGTTCCGGGGGTTTTTATAATAATCCCCATTCAGGATACATAATGATTGATTTCCTCTGCTGTCTCCAGCAATTCTTCCATCAGCGTACGCGCCTGCTGCGCCTTCTGTCCTGCAACTGTCCCAAGTTCTACCGCCTGCTGGGTACTTACTGTTACTTCCTGGCTGACCGCTGAAATATGATTGATACTGTCCACAATGGCATGGTTGGATTCCATGATCTCTTCAATTCTTTTATTGATCATCTGCACATTTTCATACAGTCCGCCCATGCTGTTTCCGATTTCACTAAACTGCACATCCGCATTGGAGATCAGTTTATTCTCTGCCTGGGCTGCTTCCATTACGTTATCCACCGTTTCTTTGGCTGTATCCGCGTTTCTCTGCAATTCCGTTACAATATTCTGAATCCCTTCTGTCAGCCTCTTGGTTTCATCGGCGAGGGAGCGTATTTCCTCTGCTACTACTGCAAATCCCTTTCCTGCTTCTCCTGCTCTGGCACTTTCAATGGAAGCATTAAGCGCCAAAAGATTGGTCTGTCCGGAAATTGCAAAAATCTGCTCTGTTATTTCTCCTACCGCCTTTGCATTGGAAATCAGCGTCGTCACAGAAGCAACTACCTGTTCATTTGCCTCCCTGGTGGTCTGTGACTGTGTTTTTAAGCTGTCCACCGACTTCTGACCATTTAAAACCGCTTCCTCAGACTGCTGTGCCAGCGTGAGCATCCTATCGGACATCTGTTTGGTCTCAGAAATCATATTCTGAATATTTTCCGTCATAATAGTCTGTTTTTCAATGCTGTCCGCATTGTTGTTATTTCCCTCTGCAATATTTTCAAGCTCTAAGGCTGTAGAAGCCGCACACTCGCTGAGTTCTCTGATATGCACTTCTGCATTGGCGGAATTCTGCTTTACAGCCACCGCCACCTTAAGCACTTCCTCTAAAAGCGATGCGCTCTTTTCCTGTTCTTCCTTAATGCCTGCAATTTTTTGCGCATTATTGTCGTTGGAAATCCTGGTGGTTCCACACAATACGATCAGATACACCACAACAGAAGCCCCCTGCAATAAAAGCGACGTGCTGTTTAAAGGAGCGCCGGAATGCATGTGGCCAAGCACCGCCACCAGATAAATGATGTCTGCCAGATTGATCAGTCCAAACACCACCGCAATCCGCAGTACCATCTTATAGTCATAGTACAAAATATAAACGACGGTCAGCGGAAAAACCATCATAAACACAAGATCGTTTTGCGCCCCAAATACCGCCAGACCATAAACCAGCATATAACCGATCATGGAAACGTGCTTGAAGGCTGCGCTGTCCTTCTTTCTAAAATAGACCACGTAGCATGCTGCCATGGACAGGATAACTGCCATAATAACCGCCAGCATAAAAGAAAATCCAATATTCCCCTGAACATAGTCCCCTATGTATCCTCCAAAAAGGAAAGCATCAATTACTGTAACAATAATTAAAGCAAATCTGTTTACCCTTTTTTCTCCCCCATAGTTTGCCCCTGCCATATTCAATATCTTCTCCTCTCTGTTCTTTTTACATGTTTTCAGAATATCATAAATATCAGATAATAGCTACCGATTTGACGCATTTTGTGCTTTTTTCGTGCTTTTTCGTATTTTTTCAGTATTTTATGCCTTACTCCAAAAACTATAATGCCAACACAGAGAAGGATCATTTCAGCGCAATCTTATGCGCAACCAGATAACGCCCATCCTTAAGTTCCTCAAGCTCCAGCTCCATCTGACATTCCGAAGCCCCCACCGCTTCCATGGCCCTTTCCATATATGCTTCCCTGTATTCCTCCGACCGGTAACAGGAGATGCACTGCTGCAGGAAATCTTCTCCTTCCAGTACTGTGAAGAAGGTATAGGAGCCAGTTCCTGCGCTGCTGATCTTCTCATAACAATCTTCATAGTAATCTGCCAGATTATAGATCACTTCCTCCTGCGCAATTCCAAGCTCCTCAAGGCTCCTTCTTTCCTCCTCATTATCGGTTGCTCCGGTTTCTACATTCCGGTATTTTTCCCCTTTACAAGGCGGCAGATTTACAGCCATATCCCTTCTGATATGGGTACTGGCATAATCATCATCTGACTTGTTGAAATAGCTGTAGATTCCGTCTTCGATGTCGTCCCAGGTAACGTCCACATTATAATAACCGTCCTCCAGCATCACAATATTCCACGCATGATTTTCCCCGGCATATCCGGTACAGTAATAGCAGGGAATAGATAGCTGCTGTAAAATATACTGAAATGCCCTGGCATATCCGGCGCACACAGTCTGCCCATTTACCAGGGCGCTGTAGGCGCTCTGTCCCATTTCCGCCGACGCCTGATAGGTGATAAGGTCAATCAGCGCGTCATGTACATATCTTTCTCTTTCATAATCGCCTGTAAACTTCTCCGCCCCAGCTATGATCTGCCCTGCTCTTTCTTCAAATATGGCTCTGGCATCTGCAAGCTGGTCGGCTGTCCGGTTATACATCAGATCGATTTCCACACACTGGCCATTGCTTCTATATTTGCAATAATAAGCAGTTTCCACAAAAAACAGTTCGGGATGATCATTATACACTGCCGCAAAAATACTGCCAAGCTCATCTGCCTGCACTTCTTCAACCGGAGAAAAAGCGGTATTTAAACTGTTTGCATTGGCATAAATCTGGCGGTATAAGCGCTGGCCTTTTTCATCCAGCATGGCATAATAGGGATAAAACATTGAATCAAAGCTAAGCCCTTCCCCAGTCTGCCCATGTCCCAACTGCCGGATAAGCTCCTGTGCTTCCTCCTCAGCAATCTCTTCTCCCTCCTCCTTTATGGGGAGGTAACCATTTCTTCCTGATACCTGGTCTGGTATACAGATTTCATTGTGACGTTCTATTGCCGGGGTATCAGCAATGTCCGCCAGCTCCTTCTCCTGCCCTGTTAAGATGTCTGGGTCGTCAGCGTAAAGAAAATCTGCTGCCGCATCCGTAATTTCGGGATGAAAGGCACACACCAGTACGAATCCCCCAAACAAGGCTGATATTCCAAGCAATATAAAAAGTATTCTTTTTAAAATTTTCATATCTGTCTTCCCTGTCTGCCCTGCTTAAATCCTGTGGCTTAAAAAACAAAAGGCCTGCACATAACAGGCCTTTACGAATATCTGCTAATTCTTATTTACAAAATCTTTTAAAAATACGTCCAGTGGACAAGGCTTCCCGAAGTAGAATCCCTGAATATAATCCGGCCCCATCTCACAAATCTTATTTAATTCCTGTTTGGTTTCAATTCCCTCTATACAAAGCTTCAGATCAATGCTGTGCGTCATATCTACCATATGCTGTAAAAGCTGATACTCATAAGAACTGTTCAGTGCCTTCAGGGTAAAGGAACGGTCTATCTTAATGGTGCTGGGATTTAAATTATATAAATAGTGGAAATTTGAATACCCTGTCCCAAAATCATCCAGCGCCAAGGGAATATTATTGGCTTTTAAACCTTCGCAGAAGTTAATAAAATAAACATTGGACTCCAGAAATCCGCTTTCTGTCAATTCTATATAAATGCTTCCTTCTTTTAAATTGTATTTTCGAATCCCCTCCAGAATATCGTCCAGCACATTGCTTTTTAAAATCTGTATATAGGAAAGATTCACGGAAACCTTAAAATCGGGTATAGTCTTTTGAATCAGGCTGCAGGCTTCCATTGCCTGATACAGCACCCACTTTCCAACGGGAATGATCAGATTGCTTTCTTCAAGCAGGGGAATAAATTCCCCCGGTGAAACCATGCCAGTTTCTTCTGTATGGAACCGAAGCAGTGTTTCTGCACTGAACAAGTCCTGTTTATTAATATCCATGATAGGCTGAAAATACGCCTCAAAACCTTCAAAATTATTATTTACCGCATGGCGCATGGCATGTATCAGTTCTTTTTTGTAGAGGAACTTATCATAATCAGCGCCATCATATAGATAGCACTGATTTTTGCCCTTGTTCTTTGCTTCATTTAAGGCAAATTCTGACAGTTTCATCAAATTGCCGTAATTCTGGTTTTCGATTGAGCCAAAATCCAGGACGCCTGCTGAAACAGTGTAAAAGACCTCATAACAGTTGCTCTCAATAAAGCTGTTGATCTTATGCCTGATCTCATCATATATCTCCCTGGCCTCTTTAATTCCCCTGCCCTTTAAATCCACAATCGCAAATTCATCTGCCACAACTCTATACAGCCTCTGATCGTCACAAATCACCGACTTGATACACTCTGCGGTCTTCTGCAGGATCATATCACCATAATCCATGCCTTTATTTTCATTAATTTCTTTGAAATCATCAATCCCCAGCCTTAACAAAAAGCCGCCAAGACGCTTACTGCCCTGGGCCATCAGTTCACTTTGCAGGCTGAATTCGCGCAAAAGCCCGCTGACATTGTCTGCCTTTTGCTTTTTGCCAATCTCATTAACGCATCCCACTAAAAATTCAGGCTCCCCCTGCTCATCATGCAGAATGCGTCCCCTGCAGTTGATCCAGACTGGCTTACCTTCCTTATCCATCCAACGATATTGTAAGTTGTGAAAATCCTTTTCCCCTCTTGCAAGCTGATCAATATCATCCAGCAAAAGCTCCACATCATCCGGATGTATCATTTTCATTAAATTCTCTGTAACATCGGGAAATGGATTCTCGGAAATATCAAAGTGCTCCATGGCATTGGGCGAGATATAATAATAATCATTCTTAAAATCCATAATATAGAGATAATCGTCTATACATGGATTAAATATGTCAATTACATCCTGAAACTGATTAAAGGAAACTCTGCGACCATTTTCTTTCATAATGCACCTCTGAAGATCAGTATCTTTCAATATGAATGCCTGGCTAAATATTCTACTATCCTACGTGTATAATTTTAGCATAATTTGGTAGCAATTTCAACCGCGCAGGGTGTAAAGATAGCGTAAGCAACCCCCACTTATTTAGCAGGGATTGCTTACGTTTTTAAGGAGTTTTATGTTTATGCATGTCTTTTGCGTTTTTATCCTTTATGACCACAGCCGCCGCAGTGCTCACAATCACACCCGCACTGCAGAGACTTGCCCTTTTTCTTATCCTGAACCATTTTTCTTATGACCAGCCCTACGATACATGCCAGAACTGCTGCTGTAACAAAGGTTCCCATAAATTCTCCTCCTTTATCATACTATTTTGCATGAGCTGCCTTTTTCATATTGACCTTTAAAGTTTTGCTTTCCTTATAAGGTCTGAAAAGAAGATAAATAAATCCTATTACCAGCAAAAATCCTATTACTGTCCATAAGCTGAAGGCACCTGTGCTAAAGAACATACCCAGCTGATACACACACAGAGAAACCAGATAGGCAAGGCCGCACTGATACCCGATCGCAAACCAGAACCACTTTGCATTGTTCATTTCTCTTTTGATCGCGCCCATAGCCGCAAAGCAGGGTGCGCACAAAAGGTTGAATACCAGGAAGGAATAAGCCGCCACTGCGCTCATGCTGCCAGCTAACTGGCCCCAGATTTCCGCACCGTCTTCTGCAACCTCAGCAAAACCAAAGAGTATGCCAAAGGTTCCTACCACGTTTTCCTTTGCGATCAGTCCTGTAACTGCTGCAACTGCCATCTTCCAGTCTCCCCATCCAAGAGGGATAAACAGCCATGCAAATGCATTGCCGATTCTGGCCAGAATACTGCTCTCAAGCTGTTCCGCTTCCAGCATTCCAAAGGAACCGTCTGCCCATCCAAAGCTCATCAAAAACCACAATACGATGGTGGAAAGAAGGATAATCGTACCTGCTTTCTTAATAAAGGACCATCCGCGCTCCCACATGCTTCTTAATACGCTTCCTGCTGTGGGAAGGTGGTAAGCCGGAAGCTCCATAACAAAAGGCGCCGGGTCTCCTTCAAACATTTTGGTTTTCTTTAAAATGATACCGGAGCAGATAATGGCCGCAATTCCCACAAAGTACGCGCTGGGTGCTACCCATGAGGCTCCGTCAAACAAAGCGCCTGCAATCAAGGCAATGATGGGAAGTTTTGCTCCGCAGGGAATAAACGTGGTGGTAATAATTGTCATTCTGCGGTCACGCTCGTTCTCGATGGTTCTTGAAGCCATAATGCCGGGAACGCCACACCCCGTACCGATCAGGATCGGAATAAAGGACTTGCCGGAAAGGCCAAATCTGCGGAAAATCCTATCCATAATGAAGGCAACACGGGCCATATACCCACAGCCTTCAAGAAAGGCAAGGAAAATAAAGAGCACCAGCATCTGCGGCACAAAACCAAGCACCGCACCCACACCGGCTACGATACCGTCAAGGATCAGTCCCTGCAGCCAGTCGGCACATCCGATAGCGGTAAGCACGCTTTCAACAGCGGGCGGAATAATTTCTCCGAACAGAACATCATTGGTCCAGTCGGTTACAATGGTGCCTACGGTAGTTACAGATACAGAATACACCAACCACATGATAAGTGCAAAAATGGGCAGTGCCAGAATTCTGTTGGTGACGATCCTGTCAATCTTATCAGAAACAGTCATTCCTCCTTTTTTTGCTTTTACATAACAGCTGTCTATAATGGAGGAAATATAAATATATCTCTCATTGGTTATGATGCTTTCCGTATCGTCGTCCATTTCCTTTTCCAGCTTTTCGATCTGGGCAGATACATCCGGCACACTGCTCATCATATCCCTGATCTTGTCATCACGCTCCAAAAGCTTGATGGCAAAAAATCTTTTCTGTTCCTCAGGCACCTGACTGCCGATCATATCAGCCACAGCCTCTATTGCATTTTCAACCTTCACTGCAAACTTATGTACATAAGCCGCCTTTTTCTTTTCCTGTGCTAAAGCCACTGCCTTTTCAGCTACTTTGCTGATTCCCGTTCCTTTCAAAGCAGAGATTTCGACGATTTCGCAGCCCATACTCTGGCCAAGCTTTCCGGCATCAATTTTATCACCGTTTTTGTCAACGATATCCATCATATTGACAGCAATTACAACAGGAATGCCAAGCTCCATAAGCTGGGTGGACAAATACAGATTTCTTTCAAGATTGGTGCCATCAACAATATTGATGATCGCATCCGGCCTTTCAGCAATCAGATAATTTCTTGCTACCACTTCCTCCAAAGTATAAGGAGAAAGTGAATAAATACCCGGAAGGTCCATGATGACCACGTCCTTATGGCCTTTCAGCTTTCCTTCCTTCTTTTCTACCGTTACTCCCGGCCAGTTGCCAACAAACTGATTAGAACCTGTGAGAGCATTAAACAATGTTGTTTTACCGCAGTTAGGATTCCCTGCAAGCGCAATCTTAATAGACATATCATACCTCTTTTCTACCTTTTATTAGTCATATCTAACCCGTGTTCAAAAAAAATTACTCTACCAGAATCATTTCCGCATCTGCCTTGCGCAGTGAGAGCTCGTAACCCCGCACAGTAACTTCTACCGGATCTCCAAGAGGGGCTACTTTTCTCACAAATACTTCAACCCCTTTGGTAATTCCCATATCCATAATCCTTCTCTTAACCGGCCCCTCACCGGTAAGCTTTGTCACTTTTACGGTTTTCCCGCAAGGGACTTCCTTCAATGTTTTCATAATTTCTCCTTTAATCTACTATGATTTTATTTGCCATATCCTTGCCGATTGCAATTCTGGCGTCTTTCACGTTGACAATCAGATTGCCGCCGATCCCGGATACCACAGTCACTATTCCTCCAGCCACAAAACCCAGGTTTTCAAGAAACCTTCTGGTTTCCTCCTTGCCACCAACTTTATGTATTACAGCAGGTTCTCCTTCTTTCGCCAATGTAAGCGGCATCATACATACCTTCTTTCTGTAAGAATCAATCTGTTTTAACAATGATTTTCAACTTTCAAAGTTAGTATATTCTACCTTATGTTAGTTGTCAATAATATTTCCAATTTTTTTTATATTTTTTTTATTATGACTTTATGATAAAATATATTATTATTACTATAAGAATGATTGAAACAGGGGAAATACTATGCACACGAATGAATCAGCCGAAAATTATCTTGAGACCATATTAATGCTCAGCAAAGTACGTCCGGTTGTCCGCTCAGTTGATATTGCCGAGGAGCTGGGTTTTAAAAAATCCAGCGTCAGCGTAGCTATGAAGAATTTGCGTGAAAAGGAACACATTACTGTTACCAAGGAGGGTTTCATCTATCTCACTCCCTCCGGCAGAGAAATTGCGGAAATGATCTATGAACGCCACGAATTTCTTACCAGATGGCTGGTACAGTTAGGCGTAGATGAAAAGATTGCAGCAGAGGACGCCTGTAAGATCGAGCACGATATCAGCAAAGAAAGCTTTGAAGCCATTAAAAACCATATTAAAATACAATAAAGGAGCCCTCCATGAAACGTAAACCAAAACAAATTGCAGCAATCATCTGTATCCTGTTGCTGGTGCTTTTATATGTGGCGACCCTGATCGTCTCCCTTCTGGATTTTCCGGGATCGGACAGGCTTTTTGCCGCATGCCTGACTGCCACCATAGGACTTCCGATTCTTTTATGGATTTACATCTGGCTCTATGGCAGACTTACTCAAAAATCCACTATGGCAGAAATTTTTCCCGACCAGCAGGAAAAGACAACCCCCGATACAGACCTTACGGAAGATGCGAAAAACAGGGAGCAGGATTAGCCCCCTGTTTTTTATTTATGAAAGATTTGGGTGCCAAAGGTGTTTTTGAAAGTGCCTTTGGCACCCGAATCTATGAAAGCAAAACCTCAAGTTCTTCTTTGGCCTGCTTAAGATCCTGAAATACGATTCCCTGCATTCCTTCTTTTTGCGCCGCCTCCACGTTCTTGGGAAGATCGTCAATAAAAACGCATTCCTCGGCCTTTAAGTCATATTTACTGCACAAAAGCCTGTAAATTTCCGGCGCAGGCTTAATCAGCTTTACCTGATAAGATAAGATTCCACCGTCGATTTCCTCCAGAAAATCAAGGGCCTTGATACAATCCATGTGGGCTTTATGGGCAAAATTGGAAATCACATAAACATGGAAGCCTTTCTCCTTAAGCTCCCTGATCCAGGGAACTGCATAATCATAACGCCGGATCATTCCATTTACATTTTTAAAAACTTCTCTGATCTCCTTTTCTATGGAAGGATCATTTTTGATAAAGCCTTCGATCAGTTCCTCATCGGAAAGCCCGCCTCTGTCCATTTCATTCCAGAAAGGGCTTCTCACTGTAGCGTCTGCCAGCCTTTCAAAAATCTCCTTCGGGTAGCCGAAGCTTCGATAAAATTCTTCCCATATAAATCCTGCCAAAACATTACCAATATCAAATACAATATTCCTGATCATTTTTAACCTCCATTTACCATCCTAAGGAACTCTTCCGCTGCTCTGGATATGGTAGAGTCTGAATCTGTCACCACACAGATCTGCCTCTTAGGTATCATCTTGTTAAAGCGCAGCTCAAACAACCTTCCATCCTCCAAAAACTCCGAAGCAAATTCCCGAACCACGCTTCCCACTCCCAGGCTCCGCAGGGCGAACTGTACGATCATATCACTGGTGGCAAGCTCAAATTCCGGATGAAGCTCCACACCGTTTTTTTTCAGAAAGTCATCCATATACTTTTTTGTGCTGGTATTCCCCTCCAGGGAAATGATCGGAAGCTTTTCCAGTTCCTGAAAATCCAGCATACGATTTTTATACTGAATGAACTTTCGGCCTGCTACAAACACATCCTCTATCTCTTTTACCGGCAATACCCGAAGATCCTGTTTATTGGCAACAGGCGTACTTACCACTCCAAAATCTATTTTCCCCTGGCCCAGCAGATTTAGTGTTTCCGGCGTAGGCGCATTGGTGACAGTTACCTTGATTCCCGGAAACTGTTCGTGATATTTTTCCAAAAGAGGAAGCAGGTAGAATTTCAGGGTCATATCGCTTGCTCCTATTTTTAATTCTCCATAATCCAGCCGCAGCATGGAGGAAAGCTTCTTTTCGCCAAGCAGTATCTGCTCACCGTCCGCGTTGTCAGCCTCCCGGGCCTGAGCCCGGACCAGGATGAGGCGCTCTCCG
>USJG01000025.1 GCA_900554925.1 uncultured Lachnospiraceae bacterium | reverse complement strand
ATAGGCTTATCTATCACCGAGACTGGCAGAAGTCCTTTTTCACGTGCATAAATATCAGGGTAATCCAACATAATGCGATAGCGATGGAAACCGTCCACAATTATGTATTTGTCTCGCTCTTTTTCATAGTAGCAGACAATAGGCATCGTATATCCGTCTTCCCGGATACTGTCATACAACAATTTTAACTCAGGAGGAGCTACAGAATTGGGATTATAGGTATTGGGTTCAATCTTTTCTATAGGAACCGGAATAATATTATATACAGGACTGGTGGATGTCATATTTTATACCCTTCTTATTTTTGCTCTTTAATAAACTGGCCGTATTTTAGTTTTAAGAGATTTATATTTTTTTGCTGTTCCCTGGTTAAACCAAAACCCATAAAGCGACAAATGTAATCATTTTTTAAAATGCAGAAACACATTCGTTTCCAACTGGGTATGTCTTTAGTTGATTTAATGTCGTCCGTATGGTCTGGAATTTTGCCAAGAAAGATAATTCTTGAATTTTTCATTACAGTATAATTGGAGACACCATTTCGCTTAATGTGATAACCGTGTTCTTCCAATTCCCGAATGGTTTCTTCTTCCAGGCCTCCGCCTGTGGTGTGCCAGAAATGGATGGAAGTATTAAACTTTTTAATGTAATTCTGTCTAAGCCTTGCGGGAAGGGTGGCAAGCAAAAAGCGTGTATAGGATTCCCAGGTATGACCTTCAGGAAGGGTAATATTTTTATAACCCAGAGCTTTGGTTTTGCCATAGATGGAGCCAAAGTTGGCACCTCTTACACGTCCTACCAGTTTAGCCCATATTTCCGGATCAATAACGCGGTATAAATTCAGACTGTCTTTTGCGTAATCATTAAAGGGGGATGCCACACGCATTTGAGATACTTTTAGTCCTGCCATATGATAAAGATCATATAGATGATTATAGTCGTATTGAAACAAATAATTTGCATGCCATACATCACGAACAGACCAGTCGTACAGCGGTGACGCACACCATACATTCTTAAATTGCCTGCTGATCCAGCAAGTATTCTTGTAACCATTTTTGCGATTGAAAAAACCGTTGTAGCGCTGCAGAGATTCGTCGGCGCGTATACCCAAAAGACAGACGGTTTTTTTATTGCCATGAGAAATGCGGTACCAGCGGCTGAACTGCCTGGAAAGATCCTCCTGATGCATCCGGTAACGATAGGTGGTCATTGGATTGTTGTCGAGATTAATTACATAAGGGTGAACGGGCATGGGGCGAACCCATGCATCTTTTTTGGTATCATCCCATGGGTACCAGTATGTTTCATAGCTGCTTAAAGCGGTTCTTGTGGCCATGGGAAGACATACCCAGTATGGCTCTACATCATTTTCAATACGGGTAAAGGTACGTTCTATGTATTCTGTAGTGACGCTGTATTGGGCTTCAAAATCCTGATGAAAGACGCCGATGCGCTTTTGAGGATAATTTTTTTTCTGAAAATCCAAAACTAAATTTAAAAGAAGACCGCTGTCTTTTCCGCCGGAAAAGGATACAAATATATTGTCAAATTCCCGAAAAAGAAAATCAAGGCGGCTTTGCAGCGCCTCGTATACATTTTGAGATAAATATTCTTTCTTCATTGAAATACCCGTTTGCTCAGCATAAATGAAATAAATTGGAATAATTTGGTAAATATCTTAACATATAGTTCGACAAAATTCAACACAAAGGAGGCGGTTGATTACCGCCTCCCATTTAATTTCACAGATGATCCGTGAAAGGGTTTATATTTTGAAGCAATCAGGTTATTTAAGTACAGCAACCTGGCAAGGCAAAAGAGTAATCTGGTTACCATCAATCTGAATGCTTCCCTTATTATTTAAAAGCACAGAAAGGTTTGCTATCTTGTCAAATTGTAGGGTTTTCTCGCCCTTGTCAAAATTGGCAAGGACGATGACGGATTTGTCATTTAGCTTTCTCTCATAAGCAAAGATATTATCTTCCTTTTCAAAAAGAGGAATAAATCTGCCATAAGTAAATACTTCCTTCCATTCTTCTGATTTGCGCAGCGAGATTAGTTTTTTGTAATAGGCAAGAACAGAATCTTCCTCTGCCAGCTGCTTCTTTACGTTAATTTCTTTATAGTTTGGATTAACCTTAAGCCAGGGTTTGCCGGAGGTAAAGCCTGCATTTGCAGTGTCATCCCATTGGACGGGTGTCCTTGCGTTGTCGCGGCTGTTCAGGTAGCAGGCCTTAAGCGCTTCTGCCTTTGTAAGTCCCGCCTCCAAAGCAAGCTGATATTCGCCGTGCGTACTGATATCGTCATACTCTTCAATAGAGTCCATAGGGCAATTACGCATACCGATTTCCTGCCCCTGATAAAGGAAAGGAATGCCTCGGAGCAGAACGCTGATCGTTCCCAGCATTTTAACGCCGTCAGTATTTTGGGCATAGTCTGGCAGATAGCGGTTTACGCCTCTTGGTTCGTCATGGTTTTCAATAATATTTGCAAGAAATCCTACATCCTGACATTCTAATTGTGAGTGGAATAAAACGCGTCTGTAATCCTTAAATTCAATAGGCTTGCTGTCATACCATCCATGCTCTCCAAAGGACAGAGAATGAGCAGAGAAGTCAAACATAGTTGAAAAATGTCCGTTTTCACCTACAAATTCCACCAGTTCATCTTTTTTCATGTTAAATACTTCCGCTACGGTAAAAGCCTGATATTTTTCAAAAGTATTTTTCTTTAAGTCTTCAAGCAGTTCGCCAACGCCCTCAACGCTTTCCACCATGCGCCATACGCTGGTAAGGCCGTCAGGGCCATCCGGCTCAAAGCTCTGGAAAGATAAATCCTTCTTTATATTAATAATAGCGTCGATACGGAAGCCGGCGACACCTTTTTCAAGCCACCAGTTTATCATTGTATATAATTCATTTAACATTTTAGGATTATTCCAGTTTAGATCCGGCTGTTCTTTTGCAAACATATGCAGATAATAATAGTCGGTTCCCTCTACTTTTTCCCAGGCGCTTCCGCCGAAATAGGAACGGTAATTGCTGGGGGGATTGCCATTTGTTCCTTTGCGGAAATAGAAGTAATCACCATATTCACCCTCCGGGTCTTTTAAGGCTTTCTGAAACCACTCGTGCTTGTCAGAGCAATGGTTGATGACCAGATCCATAACTATGTACATATTTCTTTTTTTAGCCTCGGCAAGCAATGTATCAAAATCCTCCATGGTGCCAAAGGTTTCGTCAATTTGGTAATAATCAGAAATATCATAACCCTGGTCTACAAAGGGAGATTGATAAATAGGGGAAAGCCAGATAATATCAATACCCAGTTCCTTTAAATAATCAAGCTTGCTGATAACACCTTTTAAATCCCCGATGCCGTCTCCGTTTGTATCGTAGAAGCTTTTGGGATAAATTTGATAAGCAACTTTGTCATGCCACCATTTCTTATTCATAAGATAACCTCCTACTATTTCGTTGTGAGAAATTCCATCTCTTTTATTGATGCGTTTACATTATATTATCTTAAAATAAGGTTTTCTTGCTTGAATTTCACTGATTTATTATACTATTTTGACTTTTTAAACCTTTTCGGTATTCGGAGGGAGTGACTCCCTTTTCTTTTTTAAATCTTCGGATAAAATAGCCCACATTTTCAAAGCCCGTATCCTGAGCGATTGTTATAAGCTTGTGGTCAGTTTCAGCTATGGCTTCTGCAGCTTTTTCAATACGAATTTCGTTAATATATTCAGTTACGGTTTTTCCAATATTCTCTTTAAAATACCTGCAAAAGTACTGGGCGTTCAGATTTACCAGCCGGGCCAGATCCTTTAGCCGGATAGGGGAGGAGTAATTTTCGTTGATGTATGACAGAACTTTTTTCAGATTTTCTATCTGCTGTTCATTTTCGCTTTTTGTATCTTTAATATGCAGAAGGCAGTTATTTTTGTATAAGGCGGCCAGCATATCAAACAGCAGAGCTTTGATCTGAAGATAGGCAGAGTTTTTTTGAATTTCATTATCCGGACCATATCCCTTCATTTCATTCATCTTATTTCTCATGCTTTGATAGCAGTTCTTAACATGAGAAAAAACAGGCTCGTTTTGGTCTATCAACAGAGGCATTTTTAAACGACTGCGTATAAGAGGCCTTATTAGTTTTGCCTGAATTGCATCATAATGTTCAAAGCTAAGGATATTTAAATTAAATACAATGGCGCTTTCCATGGAGCCGGCAGGGAGAAACAGAGAGTGAAGCTCTCCCGGATGGATGTACATGAAGGCAGGGGCCTTGATCTGAAATTCCTTTGTGTTAAGCCATGCGGTGAAGGTTCCTTTTTCAAAATAAATCAATTCCATCTCATCATGCCAGTGCAGCGGAACTTTCCAGACATCTCTTCCATAACATTCGTATAATGCCAGCGGGAAACTGACGGTGCCATGCTGTGTGTTTTCTTTCAGGGAATGTATATCCATTATCTGTGTACCTCTTAAAATGATTGTTGTTGGTATTCTATATTCAAAATAAGGGATAAAGAAAGGAAATGCAATAAAAATAAGAAAATGAAAAAAATGGGAGAGTTTTGTGATATTGCAGGAATTGAGACGACATGATACCATAAACAGTAAAAGAACAGTAGAAGCAGAAAAAGGCAGTGAAATATGTATCGTATACTAATTGTAGAGGATGACAGCGTCATATCAGACAAAATAAAAAAGTATTTGGAAAAGTGGGGCTACGAGGTAGAAAGTGTAAAGGATTTTGCTAATGTATTGCAGTGCTTTAGCCATTTTGACCCTCAGCTTGTGCTTATGGATATCGGACTGCCTTTTTATAATGGGTATTACTGGTGCGGGGAAATCAGGAAGCTTTCACAGGTTCCGATTATCTTTATTTCCTCTGCCTCTGATAATATGAATGTAGTGATGGCTGTAAACATGGGCGGAGATGATTTCATAGTGAAGCCTTTTGATCTGGAAATACTGGCGGCCAAGATTCAGGCAATTCTTAGAAGGACTTATTCTTTTCAAAATCAATTTTCGATTTTGGAATATAAAAATGTAATTTTAAACTTGAAAGATATGTCACTTTTATATGAGGGCAAAAAATTAGAACTTTCCAAAAATGAATTCAGGATCATGCAGATATTATTTGAAAATCAGGGAAATGTAGTGACCAGAGAAAATCTTATGAAGAGGCTTTGGGACAATGAGTGTTTTGTAGATGATA
Source organism: uncultured Lachnospiraceae bacterium (assembly GCA_900554925.1). Lineage (GTDB taxonomy): Bacteria > Bacillota > Clostridia > Lachnospirales > Lachnospiraceae > Suilimivivens. The sequence goes on along the minus strand of USJG01000025.1, from coordinate 14,324 downwards.
ATACTTTAACTGTTAACATGAACCGATTAAGAAAAAGGATCGAGGAAGCAGGGCTTAAGGATTTTATTTTGACAAAAAAGAAAGTTGGGTATCAGTTGGATGAATAAGCTGATTTTAAAAGCATATTTAAAGGAGCATATATGGGGCGTACTGATATATGGAATTGGCGTACTGCTGTTGTTTGCCATCGCGGGCCTGTATGGATACGGCGAAGCCCTCAGAAATATGTCTTACGCCTTAGTATTGATTTGTTTTTTGGAAGGAATTTATGGAGTTTGTGGCTATATCCGTTATAAAAAGAAATGCTTAAAGCTGGCAGATATTGTTGCAGATGCAGGTGAGAGGGATTATCATCTGCCGGAAGCTGAGTGTATGCCGGAATTGCTTTATCAGAAGATGGTTGTCAAAGAAGAAAGTGAAAAACGCAGGCTTATTACGGAATTTGATGATAAGAAAAAGGATATGGCAGATTATTACACTATGTGGACCCATCAGATTAAAACGCCAATAGCTGCAATGCATCTGCTTATGGAAGAGCAGGCGGAAGAAGGGCAAAAGCTTGCAGGGCAGCAGGCAGCGGAAGAGTTGTTTAAGATAGAGCAGTATGCACAGATGGCCCTTTGCTATGCCCGCCTGGAAAGTCTGTCATCAGATTTATTGCTTAAGAAGCAGGAGGTTTCTGGAATTATCAGGCAGGCAGTAAAAAAATATGCGGTTTTATTTATTGGAAGCAGCCTTTCTTTTTCTATGGAGGAAATTTCCTGTCAGGCAGTGACAGATGAAAAGTGGCTGTGTTTTGTGATAGAACAGATTTTATCTAACGCTCTGAAATATACAAAGGAAGGCGGCATATCCATTTATGGAGCTGACAGTGCAGGAAATAAAAAGGATAAGGAAGTGTCCTATATTGTAATAGAAGATACCGGGATTGGTATCAGAAGCGAAGATATTCCACGAATTTTTGAAAGAGGTTTTACCGGGTACAATGGCAGGCTTTATAAAAAGTCTACAGGTATCGGCCTTTACCTGTGTAAACAGATCATGGACAGATTATCTCATACGATACGGGTGGAATCTGAAATGAGCAGGGGAACAAAGGTTATTTTAGGTTTTGAACAGAATTCTTATTACTAGTCGATGTGACAATAATGTAAGATTAAGAAGGGAAATGTAAGCCGAATGCATGGCACAGCATTTCCCTTTTGTTTACAATAGAAACAGTTAGATAATGATAAGATGGTAAGGAGAAAATGATTATGGCGCTTTTGGAAGTGAAAAATGTTAAGAAAGTATATACCGCACGGTTTGGAGCAATGAAAGTCCATGCCTTAAGTGATGTGAATTTTTCAGTAGAGGATGGAGAATATGTGGCAATTATGGGGGAATCAGGCTCCGGGAAAACGACTCTCTTAAATATTCTGGCATCTCTGGACAAGCCTACCAGCGGTCAGGTGATCTTAAATGGGAGAAATATGGCAGAGATAAAGCAAAGAGAAATCTGCGCCTTTCGAAGGGATCATCTGGGATTTGTGTTTCAGGATTTTAACCTGCTTGACACCATGTCGCTGAAAGATAATATTTTCCTGCCCCTGGTGCTTGCAGGAGTAAAGGCGGAGGAGATGGAAAAAAGGCTGGTTCCGCTTGCACAGAAATTGTCGATCCTTGATCTGCTTGAAAAATATCCTTACGAGGTCTCAGGCGGACAGAAGCAAAGAACAGCAGTATGCCGGGCGCTGATCACCCGACCGGATATCATCCTGGCAGATGAGCCTACGGGAGCACTTGACTCCAGGGCCTCCGGTAAGCTGTTAAACTTGTTTGGTGAGATCAACACAGAAGGCCAGACCATACTTATGGTGACTCACAGCATACAGGCGGCAAGCCATGCCAGCCGTGTTCTTTTCATTAAGGACGGATGTGTATTTCATCAAATTTACAGAGGCGGACAGGGAAATGATGCCATGTATCGTATGATCTCAGATGCACTTACTATAATGCAGACAGAAAATGCAGATACAGGCAGAAGCGATTTAAGAGGGGGAAAGGAGGCAGAATATGAATAGATGGAAGTTATTACCCAGAATGGCTTTAAAGGGGGTAATTCAGAATGGAACAGTGTATTATCCTTATCTTATGGCTGGCATCTTTTCTGCGTTTACTTATTTTGTGTTTTCCTCTATTTTGTATAATGATCTGATTGAAACACTGCCCAGGAGCGAGTATGCGTGGATGATGCTTGCAATCGGCAGAGCGCTTCTTGTGATCATACTGATTCCTTTTCTGTATTATACAAATAGTTTTCTGATCAAGCAGCGTAAAAGGGAGTTTGGGATTTACAGTATACTTGGGCTGGAAAAAAGGCATATTGGGGCAATGATGCTATGTGAAACCCTGATGATTTATCTGATGGTGATACTGGGGGGAATCTGTCTGGGAAGTGTGCTTGCAAAATTGCTATTCCTCCTGCTTTTAAAGCTCAGCGGACTTCCAGTGGAAGTCAAATTTGTATTTACCTGGCAGGCATTTAAGGATACCATCTTGCTGTTTTTGGTGATTTTTCTTTTCCAATTGATCTGCGCACTGGTTCAAATAGGAAAGTTAAAACCGGTAGAGCTGCTTTCGGGAAGCAAAAAGGGAGAGAAGCAGCCCAGATGGATTGGCTTTTATGGTATTTTAGGTTTAGTGATCCTGGCAATGGGATATGGAATTTCAATCACCTCAGAGCTTGACAGTATGGTGTTTATGAATTTTTTCCTTGCGGTATTTTTGGTTGTAGGCGGAACGTACCTTTTGTTTACATCCGGCAGTATTTTGCTGTTAAGACTGCTTAAGAAAAATAAAAATTTTTATTATAAGCCTGAAAATTTTGTGACTGTTTCAGGAATGCTGTATCGGATGAAAAAGAATGCGGCCAGTCTTGCCAATATTTGTATTTTTTCGACAATGGTAATTATTACGCTGGTGTGTACCTTTGCTTTATATTTAGGCCTTGGTGGAATGACGCGCTTTAGTCATCCTTATGACATAAGAGCCGATTTTGGGGCCGGGGACATTTCCCTGGACCAGATAGAGGGCCAGGTGCGTGAGCTTTCGGAAAAATACGGAATAGAAGCAGAGAGAGTTGACGTTTATGATTTTATGCGGCTGTCCTGCGGCAGAAGTGGAAACCAGCTTGTACAGGAATCGCAAACTGAATTTCAGGAAAATTATGGGGTATATTTACTGACATTAGAAGACTATAACCGGCTTGAAGGTGAAAATAAGACTTTGGAGGAGGGTCAGGTACTGTTTTATTCATCGGGAGAGGATTTTGGTTTTGCACAGATAGATTTTATGGGAATTCCCATGGAAGTCAAAGAAGAACTGGGGAGTATGTTTCCTTTTCCCAAGGCGGGAAAAAATAATTTCGGAGCAGAGCTTGTAATTATAGTAAAGGATAGAGCAGCGCGGGAACAATTAGCCGAAGCCTTTGGCAGAATCAATGGTGTTACGGATATGGAGGCCTTTTTGGACAGCGCCTGTTTGCGGGCAGGAGTGCTGCTTAAGGGAAAAGATGAATTTAAGCAGGCTTTTGCCAAGGAACTGTCAGATTGGCTCCAGAGACAGGAAGGCTTTACATCCTGGCAAAATGGGCTTGATGCAAGGGCCGTAATGAAATCCATGTATGGAGGACTTTTATTTATCGGTATTATTTTTGGCATCATTTTCTTTATGTGCATGCTTCTTGCCATGTATTATAAACAAATATCAGAAGGCTATGAGGATCAGGGCAGCTTTGCTATTATGCAGAAAGTAGGTATGAGTGATAAAGAAATTAAAAATACTGTACACAGGCAGATCCTCCTGGTATTTTTTCTGCCGCTGGCAGGAGCGTTGATGCACACAGCAGCAGGAATGTTTATGGTAAATAATTTAATGGCGGCGCTTGGACTGTTTCATAACAGCCTGATGGCAGGCTGCACCATTATGGTGGCGCTGATCTTCATTTTCGTTTATGGGATCAGTTATTTAAGGACTGCAAGAACCTATTACAGGATCGTAAGCTGACCGCAGGCCAGAAGATGGATAAACATTAATTATTTTTTAATTTTAAGTGGTTTTTCTTTATTTCTGATTTTTGGATGATAAAATAACAGCAAGCCTCTTACATTTGAGAGCTTGCTGTACTTAATTTACACAAACGCAGGGAGATGTACAAATGTATTTTATTTTGCTGTTGCTGGGAGTTTTATGCCTGATTTATTTTTTATGTATTGCCTTTTTTACGGGTCATGGCACCAACTTTTATTTCATATGGTTATTTTTGGGAATCGGCGCAATTATACTTTCTGTTATTATTAAAAAAGGTATCTGGGAGGAACATTTTCCCCTGTGGTTTAAGAGAATTTTTATAACGCTTTCTTTTGCCGCTGGCATTTTGTTTGTAATAGTGGAGGACTGTATTCTCAGCGGGTTTTCCCAGAAAGGCCCGCAAAAGCTCGACTATCTTGTGGTGCTGGGAGCGCAGATGAAGGTAAGCGGGCCCTCTAAAGCATTGCAGTACCGACTGGATGAGGCAATCCGTTATCTGGAAGAAAATCAAAATACAAAGGTGATCGTATCCGGAGGCCAGGGGGCGGATGAGCCTGTATCGGAGGCCCAGGGAATGTATGATTATCTGGTGGAAAAGGGAATTGAAGCTTCCAGAATCATCAAAGAGGATCAGTCGAAAAACACCTTTCAAAACCTTAATTTTTCCGCAGAATTTCTGGATAAGGAAAATGATTCCGTAGGGGTGGTCAGCAATAATTTTCATATATTCCGGGCACTGAAAATTGCCAGGAAAGCAGGCTATCAGAATGTATATGGAATTTCAGCCAGGGGAGAACCCTTTTTGCAGCTCAACAATATGATGAGGGAGTTTTTTGGAGTGATGAAGGATTTCCTGTTTGGAAATATGTAGTACCACTGCGATTCGCAAAGTAGATTTTGTACGAACAATAGACACAATTTGCAGGTTTTAGACATAGGAAAACGCTACCGGAATTAGCTGGTAGCGTTTTAAACTAATGCTTATAGGCAGAAAAATCAAAGTCAAACCCTATAATATGTAAAACAGAACATGGTGATAATTTGACTCCGAGAATTCTACCACTGTGACTCCCTTGATATGATGCAAATTGAAATACAAATACTTTTGTTTCTTTTGTAAAATCATCATCATCGTTAGCGGAAAAATTCAATTGGTCTAAATTAATAGTTTCTAATCCGGCTCTTTTTTTCATTCCTTGCCAATACACCCATGGTTGCTTAGATAATTCTTCAAGCTTTGCGAACAAGCCTGTTAATATTTTTTCTCGGTCATTAGTATCTAAAGAATCAAGAAATTTAAATGAATATTTGCTGTTTCGTGTCATATAATGAAATGAAAACCAAGGATATTGTTTAGATGAACAGCCAATGCTTTCAGTTCCTGTTTTCTTTTTAATTTTAATATTAACATCATTATTCTTAATTCTACCCATTATTCAATATATTCCTTTTTAAAATATTCTTTTATTTTTTCAAGTTGAATAACGGAATTTTGTTTTGTTGTTTTCCAAGGCATTTCTTGGTGTGTCATATTTCTTAGTTTCCATGCAGAATATTGCCCGAATACATCATAAACTTCTGTTAGAAGTTCATTTTCTTCTGATGTAAATTTAGAAAAATCAAAATCTTCATCAAAAGAAATGCCTTGAGAACCGTAGTTTTTATATTGATGATAAACGGATTCTACTACAGGGCCATGAAGCCATGCTATAATTTCATCATCGAAAAGAGGTTTATCAGTTACAGCTAAAAAAACCCCTTGAGCATAATATAATAATTTTTGTAATTTTAAATTTGATATATGCTCAGCGCCTTCTTCGTCTTCAGCTATTCTATTATGGGCCAAAAACCATTTTGCAACTTGAGAAGCATTATGTATTGCCATAATATCCGTGAACCTCCTTTCAGAATACTACATCTTATAGTTATTATACTATACAAACGTTTGTTTGTATATACTTTTATCCCCAATTTAAGAATTTATTAATTTTATTTTTGCCATGAACCTTAAATAATATTATTCCGTTTCATTATTATCATTCCCACCATCTTCAGGTCTTCTCTTTCTTCTAGTGGCATTTTTAACCCTAAATACTAAAGGCCCACTTTCAAGCTCATCACCTTCTTCATAACCTAATTTTGTATTATTAACAAAATCCATTGCCTTTCTTGCCTTAGAAAAATAGTTCAATAGGTGCAAAATAATTTCCTTTTCTTCTAAAGTCAAATCAGAAATGTCTATTATTTCGTCAGAAGTTCTTTCTAATATATAATCTGTCGATGTCTTGAATAACGCTGCTAACTCTATAACACATTGTGTAGAAGGGACACTGATCCCCATTTCCCACGCATTTATAGAAGACCTAGTTAATTGGAGCCTTTTTGCTAATTCTGTTTGTGTATATCCGTTTTTAATCCTAAGCTCTCTGATTCTATCTCCAATCATACATTGAACTCCTTTTTATTCTAATATAACTAGTCCAAAATGATCTTGCATTATCATTGAAGATTTATTTGTGTCATAATAGATATTTAATTATCTTCGATGATTATTTTTATTTGACATTCAGGCATACTCATCATATAATCAAAGTAAGAAAAGGGTATACGGAAAGGAGGTGCGAGCATGATCCGACTTTGCAGATACAATCAAGAGAATGTCATAAAGCAAGTCCGTCAGGGAAAACTTGACGCTGTGGCGCTTAGCACCTCCAATCTAATAGATGATATTATTCTTGCAATGAATGATTCCAATATCTTTGATTGCCTACAGGATAATATCCCCGATTTACGTGCGCATAATACGACTATCCCGTATTCTCTGATCCGGGCGAGTGCCATAGCTGCTAAGATGAAAGTACAGACAAGCCTTACGGATATCCCTTTTGCCATCAATGACCATTGGACGCTTGCAAAGTTAGGTTATACACTGTTAGATACCGATGGAATCTAAAATCTGGTCTTATGCAGGAAAGCAGCCTGAGATTCCTCTTAGACAAATACGACCAGAACCTGTTTATCAACGGTTATAACGACACAGTGCAAAAAGGCATCATGCCTTTACTGGATATACGTCCTGATATTCATATTCTGGACTGTACGGAACTGGAAGTTAATATCTTCAATACCAATTATGAAGAATCCACTGTTACATACAGCAAGAATAAAGAACGTAATTACAGAGGATATAAGCTTTCTACGCTCCGTGGCATTGTTGAGGATACCGGAATCATTGAAGAAATCCGGTTCGATACCGCCAAGAACCATGATCTGAAGCTGAGTGAAGAAATGGTAAGGACTACACCAGTCCTGAAGCCGGGAGACATTCTGATCAACGACAGAGGTTTTATCTCTAGAGAGCTTCTTAACTATTTAAAATTAAAAAGGAACGTTGATACATATATTCCACTCAGATGTAACATGGATGCTTATACATAAGCTGTTTTTGGAGCACAGGAGCAAAATGACTGGATCCCGCATCCAAATCCAAAGAGAACGAGCCAGTGTATTTCTTTGGTTTCTGGTATGGGCTTATATTGGGAAAGTGATTACCCGGAAGAAGATGTTCCGTTTAATTCCTGTGTTGCCTGGGACAAGAAAGATGATGAATACTTTGTATTTATCACAACAGACCTGATCGCAACAGCAAGGGACATCATCCTTACATATGAGCTTAGACCAGAGATTGAAGAAGATTATAGGCAGATAAAGGACTTCTGGAAGATCGAAGACTTTAAGAGTACCAAGATCAACGTCATTCTCTTCCATATTGTATGTGTACTGTTCGGATACCTGTTCTATCAGCTTTACACATTGCTTCCGGAAGGAGAAGCGTTGCTTCACAAATCGATGCCGATCATCTTAAAAAACTATATCCCCAAGGTAATGCCTTACATTGTACTTTATGCCGGATATGAGTTTGGGGTACTTACCTTGTTTGAGTTACTGGAGCCTTATGCTCATTGCCCGGAAGAGGTAAGGAAAATATTTGAGGCTGCTTTAAAAAATAAAGAGACAAAGGAGTAAAACCATGGCTATCATCAACTGCCCTGAATGTGGGAAAGAAATTTCAGATACCGTGTCAAAATGTCCTAACTGCGGATATTCTTTAAAAAGTAAATTACCTGTAAAAAGAATAATGATTGCAATAGTGATTATTATTACAGCTATTGCTATTGTAGGATTAGGCTACAAATTTTTGTACAAAGGTAAGTTTGAGATTTCTCAAGCTAAAAATACAATTGAATTAGGATCGTCAGTTGATCCAATAACTTATTTGGAATATAATCCAACAGATATTATAGAAGTAACAATATCAGATAATGGTGGTTACACTTCTGAAGCCATCGGTAATTACACAGTAACCTTTGCAGTCAAAAACAAGAAGGGTTTCGTCAAAGAAATACCTTTTGATTTTAAAGTTACAGATACAAAAGCACCTGACATTTCTTTAAAAAATGAAACTGTATATATAGAACTGGGAAAACAATATAACCCAGAAAGTAATATAATAGTCTCTGATGCAGACCAATACACAATAAATATTGATGGTGAATATGATCTTAATTCAGAAGGCACATATGAAATTATTGCTTCTGCTCAGGATAATAGTGGTAATGAATCTGAATCAATTAAAATGAGTATTGTTGTTGAAGATTCTAATAAATACATATTCCGTAATGCAAAATTTGGCGATTCTCCAGACACCATTAAGGAACGAGAAAACGGAGAATTTTTGGAAGAATACTATTATAATGATGGACATTTAGTGTTATCATTTTCTGACCTCATTGAATACGAAGAAGCTGTTATATTTTATGCCTTTAATTTGAATAAAGAATTATATAGTATTACAGTCATGTTTATAGAAACACATACTGACTATAGTCTATACATTAATCACTTTAACAGTCTCGCAGAAAAACTTACAAATCTCTGCGGCGAAGGAAAAATTGAAACAAGTAAAGGCAGTTTATATGGTTATTGTGGTTCAGAAGCGGAAGCATTACAACTTGGCCAAATAAAATACCGAAATACTTGGGAAACAGATGACTATACTGTTTATGAATATCTTGGCAATGACAATTATGAAATTACGTATGTATTACAGTTTGAATCAAAAATAATTTCTGCTCCTGAAACAGATAAAATCAATTAGCCATATGGTCTTACCGTAGATGGAACCATTAATCAGGAAGTAGTAACGGTTCTGGGAATTACAGTTTAGTTATTAAAACTAATTTTTGATTCATTATAAAAGGTCTATCCGATGCAACGAGTAGACCTTTTGAATTAATTTTTGTGAAAGCTATTGACATTTATGCAATTATATTTTAGAACAATATCAATTATAAAAATTGCAAAGGAGAAAAGCTATATCTAACAATCTTCCCCCAAATCTTGCCCCTTATGAAAATCTGGATTTGGATAATTTTAACTTGAACATAAATGATTCAGATGTTCAAGACCATTTACTTCAACAAGCATAAGAATCCATTCTTAAAAGTATACCTAAAACAAATGACATCCCCTTGAAATCAGAAGAAGAAAGATTTTCAGTAATTACTAATAGATTAGATGATATTAATGCTTCTCTTAATAAAGCAAATCATGAAATAAAACAACTTAATGATAAAGTTTCATCTCAAAATTTATATATAAAAGAGATTGAAGATAAACTTGATAAAGAAATAGAAGACCGCAAAAACTTAGAAAACAGATTATCACCTAAAGAGAAAAAACTTGCGTATATTTCTTTTATTTCTGCAATTATAGGTGGTATCATAGTTGTTATTTTTGAACACCTTATTTTACCATGTTTACAAACAATAAACCTATAGAATAACCTATCAATGTTCCTGTTATTATAGATATAAATAATAAAATGTATAATTTTAATTCTCTTTTTTCAATAAGATTCATCCTTTCAATCAAATTTCAGCCGCAGAACCTTTATCCTGCGGCTGATTTTTATCAATTTTCAACAATTTAAGATAATTTCATTTGTTACTTTCTACTTTGCGAATTGAAGTAGTACCAATTCAGCCATGCAAAATTTAACAACGTATGTTATAATAAATATATTGAATATATCAACTATCGGAAGCAGGCAGAGGGCAAAACAGTAAAGGCGGAAAGATATTATGGATCAGATGGAAAAGCTAAAAGAAATAATAAATAACACTGATAATATTGTATTTTTTGGAGGGGCAGGTGTTTCCACGGAAAGCGGTATTCCTGACTTCCGCAGTGTGGACGGACTGTACAGTCAGAAATATGACTATCCGCCGGAGACCATTTTAAGTCATAGCTTTTACAGGCAAAACCCCCATGAGTTTTTCAGGTTTTATAAAGACAAGATGCTTTGCCTTGGGGCAAAGCCCAATGCAGCACATTTAAAGCTGGCACAGTGGGAGCAGGAAGGAAAGCTCAAAGCGGTAATCACTCAAAATATTGACGGGCTTCACCAGGCGGCAGGCAGCAAGCGGGTACTTGAGCTTCACGGAAGCGTGCTTCGGAATTATTGTGAGCGCTGCGGAAAGTTTTTTGACGCAGAGTATATACTTAACAGCGAGGACGTGCCCAAGTGTGATGACTGCGGCGGCCCCGTCAAGCCGGATGTGGTTTTGTATGAGGAAGGGCTGGAGGATCAGACACTTAAAGACGCTATCAGCTATATCCGAAGTGCTGATGTTCTGATTATAGGAGGGACTTCACTGGTGGTTTATCCGGCAGCAGGACTTGTTGACTATTATAATGGAAACAAGCTGATACTTGTTAATAGGACGCCTACTGCAAGAGACAATGTGGCAGATTTAGTGGTGCAGGGAAGTATAGGAGAGATATTTGCAGCTTTATAGTATTTGACAGGGATAAAAAGCTGTTAAGCAAAGAAGAAAGGAAATACTTATGGATATACAGGTAGGGGATAAACTGACGTTAAAGAAACCGCATCCCTGCGGCAGCTTCGAGTGGGAGGTTTTGCGCATCGGAGCAGACTTCAGATTGAAGTGCTTAGGCTGCGGACACCAGATTATGAGCCCAAGGAGTCAGATTGAAAAGAAAATCAGGAAAATATCCAGATAAAAATTTAAAAACAGATAAAAAAATGCGGACAAGTCTTGAAAAACCAGAAAATACGTGGTATCATAGTAGTCCGTGATATGTTTTAACAATTCGCATACAGCGAAAACAACACATTCCTTGCTCCCGAAAAACGGGGGCCAGAGACCAAAAGGAGGTAAATTGAGCATGAACAAATATGAATTAGCCGTTGTTGTTAGTGCGAAGATCGAAGATGAGGAAAGAGCAGCAGTAGTTGACAAATGCAAGGCCCTTATCGAAAGATTTGGTGGTACGATTACAAACGTTGACGACTGGGGCAAGAAGAAGCTTGCTTATGAAGTTCAGAAGATGAAAGAAGCTTTTTATTACTTCATCCAGTTTGACGCTGAAGCTACAGCTCCCATTGAAATCGAAAATCGTATTCGCATTATGGACAATGTTATCAGATTTTTATGCGTCAGACAGGACGAGGCATAAAGCGTATACTTAAGATATGCGGGAAAGTAGAGGCAGGTATGAATAAAGTAATACTTATGGGGCGTTTAACAAGAGATCCCGAAGTGAGATATTCGCAGGGGGAAAATGCAACAGCAGTTGCCAGATATACACTTGCAGTAGATCGCAGATTTAATCGTAATGGAGATGAAAATTCTGCTGATTTTATTGGATGCGTAGCCTTTGGAAGGGCTGGTGAATTTGCTGAAAAATATTTCAGAAAAGGAACCAAGGTTTTAGTTACCGGTCGTATTCAGACAGGAAGCTATACCAATAAGGATGGCGTCAGAGTGTATACTACAGATGTTGTAGTTGAAGATCAGGAATTTGCTGAGAGCAAAAACAGCAGTTCTGGCAGCGACGGAGGATTTGCGGGCGGTGGAAGCAGAAGCCAGCAGCCTCAAGAAGCGGGAGACGGTTTCATGAATATTCCTGATGGAATAGATGAGGAACTGCCCTTTAACTAAGAGTTGGTATAATTAAGATAGGAGGCAATTATCATGGCATATAATAAAACAGAGAAGTCTGATTCTCCCATGAGAAAAAGAGGTGGAATGCGCAGAAGAAAAAAGGTTTGCGTATTTTGCGGCAAAGATAACGTAATTGATTACAAAGATGTAAATAAGTTAAAAAGATATGTGTCTGAGAGAGGAAAAATCCTTCCCAGAAGAATCACAGGAAACTGTGCAAAGCACCAGAGAGCTCTTACAGTTGCAATCAAGAGAGCCCGTCATATTGCATTAATGCCTTATACTTGTGATTAATATGTAACAAATAAAAGCGGCTGCCAGTTTTGGCAGCCGCTTTGTAATATAGCAGGAAATTATTTTACTTTACATAGAATTTACATAATACTGCTATCGGATTTTACATTGCTTTACTTAAAATAAAATGGGATGAAAATGTAAAACATAAGTAAAGCACAATGTGGAGGAAGCGGAATATGAGTGCACATGACGTATTTCAAATGGTATTTGGATTGCTTGGAGGACTGGCAGTATTTATTTTTGGAATGAACATGATGAGTGAGTGCCTGCAAAAGGCAGCCGGAGAAAAGATGAAAACAATTCTCGGTGTACTTACGAGGAATCCTGTTATGGGTGTATTGGCCGGCGCATTGGTAACGGCAGTTCTGCAAAGCAGCAGCGCTACAACCGTAATGGTTATCGGGTTCGTCAGTGCAGGCCTTATGAGCCTTCCCCAGGCAATCGCAGTTATTTTTGGCGCTAATATAGGTACCACCATGACGGCACAGCTTATGGCTTTTAAAATCAGCGATTATGTTTGGATGATCGTTTTTGTGGGATTTGCCATATTTTTCCTGGCCAAAAAAGAGAGAGTAAAGAGCATTGGACAGACTATTTTTGCATTCGGCCTGTTGTTTATTGGGATTGAAACCATGGGAGCGGTTATGAAGCCCCTGGCAGGCAGTCCGATATTCGTTACCATGATGGATAAAGTGTCTAATATTCCGATTTTGGGCTTATTAGTAGGTATGATCATGACAATAGTGGTTCAAAGCAGCAGCGCTACTATTGCAGTGCTCCAGAGCTTTGCGTCCCAGCCGGCAGCGGACGGTGTAAGCAGCATCATCGGTTTGACCGGCGCGATTCCCATTCTTTTAGGAGACAATATTGGTACCACCATCACGGCCCTGTTAGCCAGTGTGGGTCAGTCTAAAAATGCCAAGAGGACTGCCGTAGCCCACAGCGTATTTAACATTACAGGCAGTATGGTTTTTATCTGGATTATTCCCTTCTTTGCAAAATTTGTAAGATTTATTTCTCCAAAAGGAAATGAAGTGGATGTGATTTCAAGGCAGATTGCAAACGCTCATTTTTCCTTTAATTTATTCAATACATTGATCTGGCTGCCTTTGATTCCCCTTATGGTTAAGATTGTAAATATTATTGTAAAAGGCGAAGATAAGGGTAATGAGGCAGGCGGAGAACCCAGATTTCTTGATGAAAGAGTTATGTCTCAGCCAGTAGTGGCGCTTAAGCTGGCAAGGCAGGAGGTATTTTCCGTACTTGAGAGTTTGCAGGAGCTTATGGACAAAGCAAAGACCTGTCTGGTAAATAATAATTCTGAAATTCTTAAGGAGGTAGTCCAGGAGGGAAAATGGCTTGAGAATATTAATCAGGAGATTTCCAGATACATGTCGGCACTGTTCGCCGGGGGCGGTCTTACTGAGGAGCAGTCCGGGGAAGCGGCAGAGCTTTTGTATGTGGTAAATGATATCGACAAGATATGTGATCGCTGCATGGATATTTCCCGTATTTCAGGAGAAAAAATATTTAATAAGTATCATTTTTCAGAGGCGGCAATCGAAGAGTTGGAGAAATGCTTTACTATGGCCTCTGATATGTTAAAGAAGACAAAAGAGTCCTTGGAAAATGACAATTATGCACTTGCCGGACAGATTTTAGAGGATGCCGAAAAATTGAAAGATATGGAACGGAAGTTTAAGAAGAATCATAAAAAGAGGATGAAGAAGAACAGCTGCAAGCCTGAAATGACGGGGGTTTTTGCCGGCGTTTTGCAGGATCTTGAAAGAATTGGCTATAGCTGTACCAGCATTGCGGAGGAAATACAGGAGAAGTTTCAGGAAAAAGCATAGTGCGGAAAAAGTAAAAACCTGTCAAAAAGCTTCTGAATAATATGGTGGAAACTTTTTGAAAAAAATGATATAC
>USJG01000024.1 GCA_900554925.1 uncultured Lachnospiraceae bacterium | reverse complement strand
CTATGAACGTTACTTTAAGCAGAATGGGAAATTATATCATCATATTTTATCTACCTCTACCGGGTATCCTGTTAGCAGCGGTCTTTCACAGGTGACCATCATAAGCTCTTCCTCCACAACCGGAGACGCCCTGTCCACTCTCTGTTTTATTCTTGGATATGAAAAAGCCGCCTCCCTGCTTGAAAATTACCCGGATATCCAGGCAGTTTTTATTACGGAAGACGGCCAGCTTCTTTACGTGAATTTTGATCCATTACAGTAAAAATCTGTTTTATATTTTAATCAATGTTCTGTAATTGATTTTCTGGGACATTTTTCCATGCACACACCACATCCCACACATTTCTCATAATCGATCGTTGCATTGAAATCCACAACCTCTACCGCCTGCGACGGACAGTTTTTCTTACAAAGCTGACAGCCAATACAGCCCACTGTGCAGTCCTTCATGGTAACCGGGCCTTTATCCTTAGAGCTGCACGCAACCACGTACTTTGCATCATAAGGGATCAGCGTAATCAGATTCTTGGGACATACCTCCACACACTTACCGCAGGCCTTACATTTTTCCTTATCAACTACAGCCACGCCCTTTTCCACATGAATCGCATCAAAAGGACATACCTGCACACAACTGCCATAGCCCAGACATCCATAATTACAGCTCTTGGCGCCGCCATTGGGCACAAAGGAGAGCATCCGGCAGTCCTCGATCCCATGATAATCATAATCGAGCGTCGTCCTATCACAATCCCCCTGGCACTGAACATAGGCAGTCATTCTTTGCTTCTCTTCTGCCTCTACGCCCATGATTCCGGCAATTACCTTTCCAACAGGTTCCCCGCCTACCGGACAGGCATTTACCGGTGCTTCCCCCCTGGCAATGGCAGCCGCAAGACCGCTGCAGCCGGGGAAACCGCATCCTCCGCAGTTATTACCGGGAAGGGCCGCAAGGACTGCCTCTTCCTTTTCATCCACTTCCACCTTAAATTTAATGGCGGCAATTCCAAGGAACACCCCTATAAACAATCCCACGCCGCCAACTACAGCTACAGCCAGCAAAACTCCTGATATACTCATCCTGACACCTCCTACAGCAGTCCTGAAAATCCGCAGAAAGCAATTGCCATAAGTCCTGCTGTTACCAGCACAATAGGCATTCCCTTAAAGGATTCCGGAATGTCGTTATATTCCATTTTTTCTCTGATACCGGCAAGGATCACGATAGAAATAGTAAATCCAAGCGCAGTAGCAAACCCATTCACGATACCGGTAAGTATTCCATAATTTTTCTGCACGTTCGTAAGGGCAACTCCCAGTACCGCGCAGTTGGTAGTGATCAGTGGAAGATACACGCCAAGGGCCTGATAAAGGGATTTCATAAATTTCTTAAGAAACATCTCCACAAACTGTACCAATGCCGCAATAACCAGAATAAATACAATGGTCTGCAAATAGGTCAGATCAAAGGGAGTTAAGATGTATTTATATATTACGCCTGCTACAGCAGAGGCCAGTGTAATGACAAAGATAACCGCGGTTCCCATTCCTGCCGCTGTACTGGTCTTTTTAGAAACTCCCAGGAAAGGACATAAGCCCAAAAACTGGCTTAACACCACATTGCTTACCAGTGAGGATGAGATCAGCAAAATCAGTAAATCTTTAATCATGCTCTTTTTCCTCCTTTCCATCTTCCATCTCTTCCGAAGAAGCTTCTGTCAGCTCCCCTAGAACTTCTTCGGAAGAGATGGTATCAGGCAGATCGCTATCTTCCGTAATTTCAATAATTTCAAGATCATCCTTCTCTTCTTTGGCTGCTTCTCCGAAAAAACCCTTGCTGCATCCCGCTTCCCTGCAATTCATACAGTCGGAATTGCATCCGGATTGTATTTTTGACATATCCCTGCCTTTCTTTTCTCCGGCAATTTTAATCTTATTTTGTATGGCTGTCAAAGCTGCCAATACAAAAAACGCACCAGGCGCCAGGACAAAAATACTACAGGGAACATAGCTTTCCGGCATAACTGCAAATCCGAACAGCTCACCTGCTCCAATCAGTTCCCTGACCGCACCGATAATTGTAAGTGCGCAGGTAAATCCAAGTCCCATGCCCACACCGTCAAAAAGAGAGGAAACCACGTCATTTTTAGATGCATAGGCCTCCGCACGCCCTAAGATAATACAGTTTACAACGATCAGCGGAATATAAAGCCCAAGCGCATCATACAAAAACGGGATAAAGGCTTTTAATAAAAGCTCAACCACCGTTACGAAGGAAGCAATAATTACAATAAATGCAGGGATCCGCACCTTGTCGGGTATCATATTCCTCAGCAGGGAAATAAACATATTGCTGAGGGCCAGTACCACCATTGTAGTAAGCCCCATACCAAGCCCGTTAATGGCCGATGTGGTAACTGCCAGCGTAGGGCACATTCCAAGCATTAACACAAAAGTAGGATTTTCTTTAATAAGCCCGTTTATCAGACGTTCTGATATGCTATTTTGCTTCATTGCCGCTACCTCCTAACTGTGCCTGGAAATAGTAAAGCCCGCCATTCACCGCAGTTGTTACCGCATCGGTGGTAATGGTTGCTCCACTGATGGCATCAATCTGACTTTCGTTCACTGCTCCGGTTTTCGTGTAGGTAAAAGCGGAAACATTTTTGTTTGAAAACTGTGGCTTCAGCACAGCTTCCGCTTTCATTCCAAGGCCGGCAGTCTCAGAAATACTTAAAATGGAAATTCCATATAAAGTTCCATCATTGCCAATTCCTATAGTAAACGTAATATCTCCGCCATATCCCTGGTGACTGGTAACTGTAAGAACATATCCCGTCTGGCTGCCTTTTTCATCCAGGGCTGCCAGCGCATTGTCAATGTCCACTCCTTCAAATCCGGCATCTACCCATTCCTGGCTCCAGAACTCATCTTCTGCTGCTGTCAGTTCCAGTTCTTCAAAATCGGACGCTTCGCTAAATACCTCTGCATATGCCTCCCTGGCAGCTTTCTCCTCGGCAAGGGCAATAGGCTCTTTGGTGATCTGATATACCAGACCAAGGATCAGACCTGAAAACAGGGTTATGACCAAAAGGACGGCGGCATCTTTCATCATACCTTTCATGCTCTTTCCCCTCCTTTTCCAAATGGTTTCGGCATGGTAACCTTTTCAATCAGAGGCACCAGCAGATTTCCTAAAATAATGGCATAGGAAACCCCTTCCGCCGATGGCCCGAAAATCCTGAATATACCGGTAAGAAGCCCAAGAATGATGCCATATAAATACTGGCCTTTTTTCGTAACAGGTCTTGTAACGTAATCAGTGGCCATAAAAAAGGCTCCCAGCATCAAACCTCCCCCAGCCAGGTGGGCGCTGATAAATGCAGGATCAAAACCATGTCCGCCGAACAGACAGATGAAAATCACAAATGTAACTATGTAGCTTCCGGGTATTTTCAAATCAATAATTCCCAAAAGGATCAGGAAACAGGCTCCAATGACAATTGCTATCATGGAGGTCTCACCTATGGTTCCTCCTGTCTTTCCTATTACCATATCCAGAATATTAACACTCTCTCCCGCCTTAAGGCTTGCTAATGGCGTTGCCCCTGTATAGGCATCACAGTCAAAGTTGCACATAATAGAGGTGTAAGAGATTAAGAGAAAGCATCTTGCCCCCAGGGCAGGATTCATAAAATTCTGTCCCAATCCTCCAAAAAGCATCTTAACCACCAGAATTGCAAAAACACCGCCAATCACCCCGATCCACCAGGGTGCAGAAGATGGAAGATTCAGTGCCAGCAAAAGTCCCGTTACCACTGCCGAGAAATCGCCCACCGTCACCTTTTTGTGCATGGCTTTTTCATAGATATATTCTGTAAGCACTGTTGTTGCCACGGTTACCAATATTAAAATAAGCGCGTCCAATCCGAAATTGTATATGCCAAAGCCTGCCGCAGGAAGCAATGCGATCACCACCGCAAGCATAATGTTACTGGTAGTAACCCTTGACCTGATATGGGGATTGGATGAAACCTTCATCAAATCGCTCATTGTGTTCTTTCCTCCTACTTTTTCTTTTTTGCAAGCTGCATCTTACGCATGGATTTAATAGCCTGGGTCAGCGGGCGCTTGGCAGGACAGATATAACTGCAGCAGCCACACTCACAGCATTCCATACCATTGTTTTTCACAAAGGCTTCTTCATCATAATGTTCCGCATAATCTGCCAGTTTTCTTGGAACTACTCTGCCCGGACATACCTCCACACACTTACCGCAGTTAATGCATGCGCTTGGTTCCATGGCAGATATTTCGTCCTTTGTAAGGCACAGAAGCGCAGAAGAAGTCTTAGTGGCTGGCACATCCAGATCAAAGATGCCAAATCCCATCATGGGTCCGCCTGATATGATCTTGGCAGGCGGCTGTTTAAAACCTCCCGCTTCCTCCACTAGCTCATGATAATTCGTGCCTATCCTGACTTTAAAATTGCAGGGATCCGCTATTGCGTCACCTGTTACGGTGACAATTCTGTACATCAGCGGTTTTCCCTCAATTACCGCATTGTAAATTGCAATTACCGTATCCACATTATTGACAATACATCCTGCATCGGCCGGAAGCATGGATGCGTTGATAGCACGTCCCGTGGTGGCATAAATAAGCTGACGCTCCGACCCTTGTGGGTACTTGGTCTTTAATGCCTTGACGGTTATCTTATTTTCATCTCTGGTAAGCCTTTTCAGCCTGGCAATGCAGTCAGGCTTATTATCCTCTACTGCAAGGATTCCTCTTGCATTTTCAAACAGGCTTAAAGAAACCTTAAGGCCCCCGATGAGTTTTTCCGGCTCCTCAATCATTTTCCGGTAATCTGATGTAAGGTACGGTTCACATTCCGCACAGTTTACAATCACATATTCTATCTTTTCAGGTTCCCTGGGAGAAAGCTTGACTGCTGTAGGGAAACCGGCGCCGCCCATACCTACGATCCCGGCTTCTCTGATCATATCTATTTTTTCTTCTCTGCTAAGTTCCTCAAAAGGCTTGACCTTGGGCCATTCTATCTCTTCATACAAACCGTCATTATCAATTACAATGCTCATTACATTGTCACCGGTAACTACTCTTCTGGGTTCCACCGCTTTTACTGTTCCTGATACGGTTGCATAAACAGGCGCGGACACAAAGCCCCCTGCCTCTGCAATCTTCTGCCCCACATAAACCCTGTCCCCCTTCTTTACGATGGGCTGTGCCGGCGCTCCAATATGCTGACTTAAGGGATATACCAGATCGCCTTTAGGTAAGACTTCCCTGATTGGTTTGTCTTTGGACAAATCCTTGCCGTCATAGGGATGGATTCCTCCTGAAAACGTTAATCTTGCCACTTCGTAACCTTCTTTCTCTAATGATAATTCAATATAAATATACTATTTTTCCTGCAAATTTACAACAATGCTTTATCTGCGGATCTTCTATAAACCACTTTTTTCAAACATGAAATACTGCTGTTTGATCAGCATTTCTTCTTTCTTTTGCAGGCATTCACGAATTGTGTCTTCCATATTGACAAATTCTGTTACAAGCTGCGGATCAAAATCCACCCCGCTTTTAGACGCAATAATCATCATGGATTTTTCGTGTGAAAAGGGTTCCTTATAGGGACGTTTTGAAGTCAGGGCATCATAAACATCTACAATACTCATAATTCGCGCCACCAACGGAATCTCCGTTTTCTTCAGGCCATCAGGATAGCCATTTCCATTCCATTTCTCGTGGTGATACCTGGCTATCTGTTCTGCAATCTCTCCAAACTCTTTATCAGGAATCTTGTTTTTGATAAAACGAAATATTTCTCCTCCTATTACAGAGTGCATTTTCATCTTCTCAAACTCTTCTTCCTTTAACGAACCGGCTTTGCGAAGGACAGCATCTTCTATGGCGATTTTCCCCACATCATGGAGCGGTGCGCTTCGACAGGCTTTCTTCACCAGCTGCGGCGGAAGCTGCTTTTTATATTCAGGCAGCGTCACCAAATGCTTAATAAATGCGGCGAAGTAAATTGAGGTGTTTTTGAGATGTCCGCCTGTCACGCCATCTCTGGATTCTACCAGGCCTGCAAAGCTGATGGTGATCACATCATACATCCTTTCAATTTCTTCTACCTTAATCGCCACTTTCTCTTCCAGACTGCGTTCATATTCCGCCAGAGCAATCTGCGTTTCTATTCTTTTTTTCATAACTATGGGTACAAAAGGCTTTGTAATGTAATCAACTATGCCTTTATTAAAGCCTTCTACCTCTGTCTCCGGCCTGTTGTCGGCAGTCAAAAAAATAACAGGGATGCTCTTAAACCTGGGATTTTTCTTAAGAAGCTTTAGCATTCCATATCCATCCATTACCGGCATAACAATATCAAGCAATATTAAATCCGGTGTTACCTTTTCCAGAATATCAAAAGCCTCTGCCGCTGAAAGTGCCTCATACAGTTCATAGGTATCCTCCAGTACGCGCCTTGCCGCTTCATGATTCAGCTTTACATCATCAACCATTAATATAATCTTTTTCCCCATACCCTACCTCGACTTTTATTAAGATAATGTAAATTATAACTAATACCAATATATCACATTCCCGTGTGTATCACCACGAAAATCTTATCATTTCCATATACCTTTTATACATAATCACTGTTTTTTTGTCGAAAATACTACAGTAATTCTAAAAAATATGCTAAACTAAACAGGTAATGTGATGCAGGAGGCTCTTATGAAAACAGAAGAAATCATACTTGGCAATTTTCAATTAAAATATCCATTAGAACGTCTGGCTCCTTTAGATAAGATTTTGTTTTTAGACATTGAAACAACCGGTTTTCTTTCTTCCGGTTCCTCAATTTATCTGATAGGCTGCGCTTTTTATTCCGAAGGCAACTGGATCATCCGGCAGTGGTTTGCTCAATCCCCCGATGAGGAAGCTGAAGTGATCAAAGGGTTCTTATCATTTGCTGAAAATTACACCTATCTGATTCATTACAACGGAAATACCTTTGACCTTCCATTTATTAAGCATAAGGCTGATAAATATGGACTGACATACAATTTTACCAATATGGAAGGTTTAGATATTTACCGGCGTATTATGCCATACAAAAATTTTTTAAAGCTTGCTGATGGCAAATTGAAAACCGTGGAACGATTTCTCGGAATTCATCGTGAGGATACCTATAACGGCGGCGAATTGATCCAGGTTTATAAGGACTATGTTTCCTCCCACGACTACAGTCTATATCACACACTGCTTCTTCATAATTCTGACGATATGAAGGGGATGCTGGAGGTTCTCCCGATCCTGGCCTACTACGATCTGTTTAACTGTAATATCAAGGCCCGCAAGGTACAGGCTAATTACTACAATGATATCCATGGCATTCCCCGGAAAGAGCTGATACTTAAGCTGGTATTTGCCTCCCCGCTTCCGGTACCTGTTGCCTTTATGGGAAAAGGCTGTCATTTCAAGGGAGATGGCTATGAGGGGACTTTGCTGGTACCGATCTATGAGGAGGAACTGAAATACTTTTACGCAAATTATAAGGATTATTATTATCTCCCTACGGAGGACATGGCACTTCATAAATCCATTTCTTCTTTTGTGGATAAAGATTATCGTGTGCAGGCTACAGCAGCAAACTGCTACACTCGAAAATTTTCCTGTTATCTGCCTCAATGGAAGATACTGGTGGAGCCCTTTTTTAAACGGGAGTACAAGAGCAGGGATCTGTACTTTGAACTTACCGACGATATTAAGAAAAACCGACAGCTGTTTTCAGATTACGCAAGCCATATATTAAATGAAATGGCTATGCAGGATTAAAAAAGCCCTCATTGCAGAGCCCTTATCCGGTCTGCAATGAGGATTTTTTATAAATTTTTCGATATAGTTTTCTGAAATAGATAATTTCTGCAATTGCCGTAAACGCCCATGAGCAAACATACAACAAGTATAATGACTGTATTGTTCTGTAATGAGCAAAAATCGTATAGATCCAGATTACCCGAAACACACAGGAACCCAGGATTACAAAAAATGTAGGCTTTAATGTTTCTCCAAGCCCTCTTGAGGCCGCAATACTACAATCCATAAACGCAGAAACCGCATAAGAAAATCCCATGATCACAAGCCGGTTCATTCCCGCCTCTATTACTGCTGCATCTGTAGTAAATATTGAGAGAAAAGGACGTCCAAATAATATCAGCAAAAGACCCAGCACTGCACCAATCACAAAAGAATAGGCAAGGCTTATGAAATAACTTTTTAAAACTCTGTCCCTTTTTCCCGCCCCAAAATTTTGCCCGATAAAGCAGGCACAGGCAGAATAGAATGCTGCCATAATATCATAAATAAACGCATCCGCATTGGCAGCTGCCGAATTGCCTGATACCATTGTGGCACTGAAATAATTAACTGAGCGCTGCACAAACAGGTTTGCAAATTGAAAGATGGCGTTCTGTGCTCCCGAAGGAATGCCGATTCTAAGGATTGCCCTTAACTTCTCGGAATCAATACGAAGCAGATAAAAACGTATTGAAAAATCCTCTTTACTGCATATTAAAGTACGCAATACCAAGGCCGCTGACAAATACATGGATATAACGCTTGCCACTGCCACACCTGCCACATCCAGCTTGAAGCCAATCACCAGCAGCAGATTCAATGCCAGATTTACCAGGCCCGAAACAGATAAATATAAAAGCGGTCTTTTGGTATCCCCCGCCGCACTGAGCACTGCATTACCAAAATTATACAGGGATAAGGCCGGCATTCCCCAAAAATAAATTTTCAGATATACAGATGCCTTTTGAATCAGTTCTGGTTTGGTATTTAAAACCCTCAAAATAGGGTCTGCAAACAAAAGTCCAACTAAAAATACCAGGATTCCCAAAATCAGACTGATGATTGCCGACGTATGTACAACTTTCTGTATATCATCTGGCTTTTTTGCGCCAATAGCCTGCGCTACCAGAACATTAATTCCGCCTGCAACGCCGATAAGCAGTGTAGTAAACAGGGACACCAGAATTGAGGTGGAACCCACTGCCCCTAAAGAATCCGCTCCTGCGAACTGTCCCACCACTGCAATATCAGTCGTATTAAATAATACCTGAAGCAGGTTTGAAAATATAAGAGGAATACTAAAAATCAAGATCTGTATTCCAAGCTTTCCATTAGTAAAATCATGCTTAAAATTTTTATCATTATCGTTTTTCACGTCAATTCCCTTCTGCCTGGTAAATTGGTATTCGAGCCGCAAAAAAGAGGCATTTAGTAAGATGCCTCTCGTTTATTTACTGTATACTTTTACTTTGCGGGACGTTCATAGAAGAATGAATTTTTACGATCATACCCTACATCCCTGTAATTGATAATCTGCTCAGTGCTTCCGATAAAGAGTATTCCGCCTGGTCTTAATGACTGGTAGAATTTCCTGAATACCTCATCCTTGGCTTCCTCAGTAAAATATATAAGCACATTTCGGCAAACTATCATGTGATAATCCCTGGGATAATCTTTGCCAAGCAAATTATGTTCTTTAAACTCCACCCTGGACTTGATCTCATCAGATATTTGATAAGAAAGACCTATTTTAGTAAAATATTTTTTCTTTAAATCATCAGGCACTGCTGCAATACTCTTTTCATTATAAAGCCCGACTTTTGCTTTGGCTATCACCTGCTTATCCAAATCTGTAGCTGTAACATGGATCATACTAAGCGGGATATGCCTGGACAAAGCCATCACAAGAGAATAGGGCTCGTCTCCTGTAGAACATGCGGCACTCCAGATTTTTAAGTTCTTACCAAATTTACTGATCAGCTCCGGTATGATCTCACGATCCATAACCTGCCACTGGTCAGGATTCCTGTAAAACTCCGAAACATTGATTGTAAGGTAATTTACAAATTCCTCAAATCTGGCCTTGTCTGTTTTTAAGACCTGAACATAATTTTCATAGCCACTGATACCATGCTTGGCTATCAATGCGTCAATACGCCGCTTCATTTGCCGCTCTTTATAAGCATTCAAATCAATTTTGGTAAGCTCAAGAACAGCACCTTTAAATTTTTCATAATCATAAGTCATAGTAATCCGCCCTGACTTGTTTAATTTTCTTCCTCTGCTGATTCAGCTGCAATTACAGCATCAATATCCACTGATACTACATCAGCATCCTCCTGCGCTTCCTTCTCTTCCTCACCTTCTGCTTCCGGCTCGGGTGCAAGAAGTGCCTTGATACTTAAACTGATCTTCTTATCTTCACTGTTAAAATCTACTACCTTTGCAGTAACTTCATCTCCAACCTTGAGAATATCCGAAGGCTTTTCAATATGTTCTTTAGAAATCTGTGATACATGAAGCAGTGCGTCCACTCCGGGCTCTAATTCGATAAATGCTCCAAAGTCTGTCATTCTTGCCACCTTGCCGGTAACTTCCTTGCCTGCCGCATACTTTTCTTCTGCATCCTTCCAGGGATTTGCATCCTCAAACTTAAGACTGAGTGCGATTTTGGTTCCTGAAATCTCTTTAATAAAGGTCTTAACCTTATCCCCAACTTTAAATGTCTTTTTGGGATTTTCAACGCGTCCCCAGGACATTTCAGAGATATGAAGCAAGCCGTCAGCGCCGCCAATATCAATAAACGCGCCAAAATCTGTCACATTCTTGACAACGCCTTCAACCACATCGCCAACCTGGATGCTTTCCAGCAGCTTTTTCTGCATTTCTGCCTTTTCTTCAACAAGGAGCTGCTTACGGTCTCCGATGTATCTTCTCCTCTTAGGATTATATTCACTGATTACAAATTGAATTTCCTGACCTGCATACTTGGTAAGGTCTTTTTCGTATACATCAGAAACAAGGCTTGCAGGAATGAAAATTCTCACTTCATCTACTATAACGCTAAGGCCGCCTTCAAGCACCTGTGCAACCTTTGCTGTAAGTACTTCTTTGTTATTGTAGGCTTCTTCGATTCTCTTGTTTCCGCGGTCAGCTGCAAGTCTCTTATAAGTCAAGGTAACCTGTCCCTCGCCATCATTTACCTTAAGTACCTTAACTTCCATGGTATCACCCGGTTTTACTACCTGGGTCAGATCCACATTGGGCTCATTGGTGTATTCATTTCTTGTCAAAACACCGTCGGACTTATAGCCAATGTTAAGAATGATCTCTTCAGGCTTAACATCAATAACCGTACCTTCAACTACCTCTCCTGTATGTATTGTCTTTAATGATTCTTCCAACATTTGTTCAAAAGTTAATTCTGACATAATTTTGAACCTCCTCGATAATATTGTTGGGGGTGGAAGCCCCCGCAGTAATACCCACCAGAGCAGCAGTTTTAGGTAGTTCTAAATGCAAGTCTTCCAGTGTCTGTATAAAATATGTAGCTTCACATTTCTCACGGCATATTTCATATAGCTTCTGCGTGTTTGAACTGTGTCTGCCACCTATTACTATCATTGCATCGACCCTGGCCGCAATTTCGCGAGCCTGTGTCTGTCGTTCTTCTGTCGCATTACAGATGGTATTTACAACATTAACATTGTAACCTCTTTTTTGAAAAATTTCAACTAATTCTTGAAATTTGTTGTAGTTAAATGTCGTTTGGGATACTATGCACAGAGGCTTGCTGATGTCAGCCTTAAAATTCTCTGCTTCCTGCACAGATTCAATTACCTGCGCGGGGGTTTTGGACCAGCCTTTGATTCCTTCCACCTCCGGGTGTCCCGGATTGCCGATAATAATGATTTCTTTGCCTCTTGCGCTTTCCTTCTCAACAATTTTGTGTATCCGTTTTACAAAGGGGCATGTTGCATCAATACATTCCAACCCATTTTTTTCTATCAGATTACAGATCCTTTCAGGAACTCCGTGGGAACGGATCACTACCGCTCCCTCCTTTAAGGCTGCCAGTTCCTCTTCTCCTTCGATTACCTGGACGCCATGCTTTTCCAGATCCTTTACGACTTCCTCGTTATGAATGATAGGGCCATAGGTATAGATCTTTTTTCCTGCATCTATCTGCTCGTAAACCTTCTCCATTGCCCGTTTTACACCAAAGCAAAATCCGGCGCTGTTGGCAAGTATTACTTCCATTTTCCATTCCTCTTTCTAATCCTTTATCTGCACAGTTCCAAAACAGCCATCACAACCTCATCCACCGTCATGTTGGAGGAATCTATCAGTACTGCATCCTCTGCCTGCTTTAAGGGTGCGATCTCTCTGGTCATATCCATCTGGTCACGCTTAATAATGTCCGCTTCAATCTGTTCCATATCGCAGGTAACTCCCCTGGCATTCAGCTCATCAAATCTTCTTTTTGCCCGCACCCTGGCGCTGGCTGTCAGGTAAATTTTTACATCTGCGCCGGGAAGCACGCAGCTTCCAATGTCCCTGCCATCCATGACCACATCATTTGTCCTGGCAAGTTCTTTCTGTAAAAGAGTAAGGCGCTCTCTTACTTTGGGATTGGAGCTGCTGGCGGAAGCCATATTGCCTACCTCTTCGCTTCGGATCACGCCGTTTACATTTTCTCCGTTTAAGAGTACTACCTGCTCTCCATTTTCGTAGCATATAGTAATATCGGCCGCCTGACAATTCTGCTCAATAGCCTTTGCATCTTTCGGATTTACTTTTCTGGTCAGAAGAAAATATGCCATGGCGCGATACATGGCACCCGTATCCACATAAATAAATCCTTTTTCCTTTGCAACCTTTCTGGCTATTGTGCTCTTTCCTGCTCCCGCAGGACCATCTATCGCAATCTGATAACTCATCTTTTCATACCCTTCCGCATATGCCTTTTCTACTATATAAAATAAAGGAGACAACTATATTGCCTCCCCTATCATAACATGAACCAACTTTCATGCCAAGTATCCTTTTCGTTTATTGGCTTTTTCGCAAATGCCTTCTTATTTTTATAACCTGCTATTCTGACTTTTGCAAAGCCGCGCTTATCCCCGCAGCATATCCGGTAGACCATGCAATCTGCAGATTAAAGCCTCCTGTAACCGCATCTAAGTCAAGCACTTCGCCGGCAAAATAAAGGCCCTTTACCAGCCTGGATTCCATGGTAGACGGATTGATTTCCTTCACATGAACGCCGCCCTGGGTTATGATTGCTTCTTTAAAGTCTCTGGTTCCGGTAACAGTCAGGGAAAGATTTTTTATACGCTGAATCAGTACGCCCCGCTCCTCTTTAGTTATTTCATTTACTCTTTTTTCCGGAGAAATGCCTGATAATCTGATCATAACCGGAATCAGTTTGGCTGGGAAAAGACCACTCAGCGCATTTTTAAACTGTCTGTTTTTATTTTCGTCAAAATCCTTAAGCAGCCTTTTATCCAGTTGTTCTGCACTAAGGGCTGGTTTCAAATCAATGAAAAGCTCTGCCGGCATACCATAAAGCTTTTTTGCATAGTAACTGCTGGCGCTTAAGATCAATGGGCCGCTGACGCCAAAATGAGTAAACAGCATTTCCCCAAAGCCCTCATAAAGTTTTTTCTTACCGCTTTTTAAAATAACAGATACATTTTTAAGGGAAAGTCCCTGTAATTCCATGCACCAGTCCTCTTTTACCGTGAAAGGCACCAGCGCCGGCTTTATTTCTTTTACTGTGTGTCCCGCTTCCCTGGCAAACAGATAGCCATCCCCGGAAGCACCAGTGGATTCATAAGACTTTCCTCCTGTTGCAACGATCACTGCGTCAGCAGATAACTTTCTTCCATCAACAAGCTTTACACCTGTTATCTGTGTTTTTTCATCATTGATTAATATTTCCTGTACCTTTGTATGCAGCTGGACTTTTACTTTTTCCTTCTCCATCTGTCTGTTTAATGCCGCTATCACATCGGAGGAATGATCGGATATGGGAAAAACCCTTTCTCCACGCTCTACTTTAACTTTGCAGCCGGCATTTTCAAAAAAATTCATTACCGACCGGTTGTCCATCTGATAAAAGGCACTGTATAAAAACTTGCCATTGCTGATCACATGTTCAAAAAAATCTTCCTGCTCACAGGCATTTGTGAGATTACATCTGCCCTTCCCTGTAATAAAAATCTTTTTTCCTGTCTTTTCATTCTGTTCAAGCAGCGTTACTTCCGCGCCCTCTCTGGCTGCCCCTATAGCCGCCATCATTCCTGCCGCCCCGCCGCCTATTACGATAATCTGTTTCATAAATTCCACTTTCTGACTAATATAATGATAAGCTTATAGCTGTTCTTCCTTCTTCATCAGAGGATAGTTCAACATAGGCTCTTCATCAATAAAATTAATTTCGTCGTTTAAATAAACCTGATAATTGTTCCACACATCCTCCAATGTTTCCAGATTCTTTTTCACTGTTTCCGGCTGTTTCAAACAAAGAGCCACCACCAGGGCGTTAATTACACTAAGCGGTGCCACCAGCGAATCTACAATGGAAACCATGTCACTTCTTGCAAGCAGATTGCAGGAAGAATACAGGTTCATAGGAGAATGAATACTGTCCGTTATGGTAATAACTTTGGCATTCCTGTCGTTTGCAAATTCCATTGCCTTTAAAGTACGCATGGAATATCTGGGAAAGCTGATACCGATAATAGCATCCTTTTCACTGATACGTATCATCTGCTCAAACATTTCTGTAACACTTGTTGTTTTTATAAGAACAATATTTCCCCTGATCATGTTCAAATAAAAATGCAAAAAATCTGCAAGGGGTTCACAGCTTCTTACCCCTACAAGATAAATAGTTTCGGCCTCCAGAATAATATCAACTGCCGCTTCAAAAGCAGCCGCGTCCAGATTAACTATGGTATCCTGTATTTTTTCAATATCTGCATTAAGGACCGAGTGAAGAACTTCCGATTGTGTACTTTTGCCATACTTGGTTCCTATTTTCTGAACCGAATTCAATTTATTTTTTACCCAGTCTGCCAATGCCTGCTGAAACTCAGGATACCCCTCATATCCCAGTCCCATGGCAAAACGCACCACTGTGGATTCACTGACGCCTACCGTTTCGCCCAGCTTAGCTGCTGTCATAAACACTGCCTGCTCATAATGATCAGATATATAAGCGGCAATTGCCTTGTGCCCCTTACTCATTTTCATATATCTGTCATTCATTCTGGTAATAATATCATGTTCCTTCTGTTCCATCTGAAAATAACCATATCCTTTCCAATAACCGGGATTCTTCTTTCTGCCTGCGCAAATATTTCACCCGTTATCTATATCTGTTTAAATGACTGGTAAGCCTCCTTGAGCAGCTGCATGGTTTCTTCCTCTGAAAGATCATAATCTCCCGTAAGCGACATACAGGCAGCACCATGGATAAATATCCACATTTTCATAAACAATTCACTGGCATTTCTGCACCCCTGCAAGGCGGCTGTCTGTATTTCCCTGCTCACATTTCCTTTGGCGCCATTGACCAGATCATACATACTTCTGCCATATCTCTCGGAAGATAAAAATACAAATTCAAAAATCTTTTTATGTTCACCGGCAAATTTAATATATGCCTGTCCCAGATTGGCAAAGGGTGTCACCGTCAATCTGGGAAAACCTGCATAATAATCTTCAAAATACTGACATGCTCTTCCAAATAATTCCTCTGTCAGCTTTTCCATACTGCTGTATACCCTGAAAATAGGCTGGGTAGAGCAATTTGCCTTTGCCGCCAGCTTTCTGGCGGTAACCTGTTCTATCCCTTCCTCCTGTAAAATTGCAAATGCCGCCTGAAGAATATCTTCCTTTGTAATTGTTTCTTTTCTTGCCATGCCATTCATCCCTTCTTTTGTATAACATCTGTTATTATCTTACATTTTCTGAGGAATTGTGTCAATAAAAAAGGACTGTTTCCAGCCCTTTTCATAACAAATTTGCATTACACCTGTTCTTCCATTATGTAGCTTTCCAGGTCTTTCAGGAATTGTTCCCAGGCCTCCTCATGCTCTACATAATAAAGGGGACACTTTTTCCCCCCTTCATCATAATGTCTTCTCATATCCTCCGGTGCCAGCTTATACTCCTTTAAAAGCCACGCCGACAACTGTATCAGCGACTGATAGGTTGCTTCCGTAAATTTTCCATCCTCATCCAGATAACAACATTCTATGGAAATAGAATCATAATTGCGCTGCATCACCGCATAGGCAATCTCGTCAAGGGGAATACACTGTATGATTTCCCCATCATAGCCTATGATAAAATGGGCGCTGGCTGAAGTTTCTCCTGTAATTCCCAGATTTTCAAAATAACTCCTGTTCTGCGCCGCACTGGTTCCTGAATTGGCTGTATAGTGCACAAAAATATTATTAACACTTTTCAGCTCTTCCCCCGGACGTGAGTAATCATTGACCGTCAAAAAATCTTCTATAATGTCAGGTTTTTTCGTTTCATTTGCCTTAATCACTTCTCTTCTCTGGGAATTAAAAGCATCTGTTATCTCCTCTTCTCCTGAAAATGACCGGATCAGATGATAGATTAAGAAACACAAAATAATAATGAATCCCAATTCACACAATATGATAATGCCTTTTATGATACGCCTTTTTCTCCTGCGCCGCTTCTTTCTTATTATTATCTGACGCTGCCTGTCAAGCTCCCTGGGTCCCTTTTTTTGCTCTGGTCTTGAAATATCTATAAATTCCAGTTCCTCCAATTTCATCCCGCCTCATCCTTTGTACTGTCAAAATCATGGCTGCTGCCACTTATCTGATTATAACTAAAGTTCAGGGGATGTTACTTAATTTTCTATAAATGTTTTCTTAATTCTCCTGATCCAGATCCATAATCTCCTCATCCTTTCCTGACTGATTTTTTCCTTTTTCCGTCTTTACGGTAGAAATAATGCCCGTCGCAAATATTCCAGCCACCAGCAGCACAATAACAGTTCCCCAAATTCTGGAACGCCTCGCCTCAGCCCTGTATCTTTCCACTTCTTCTACGACCAGCCTGCTTTCTTCCTGGGCCTGTTGCATTTCCTTATCCAACCCTTCTGTATCAAGCTCCTGGGCCGTAAGCGCTGATTTATGCACATATCCTATCTTATCCTGATAGGAAACTCTGTACCATCCGTTTGCTGTTTCTCCTGTCACAAATACCGGTGCTCCGCTCTCGTAGGTAATCGTAACCTTCCCATTGTCATCAGGGATTTCCCTTGCTTCCAGTTTATCCTTTGCCGCCATAATCTGATTCAGTTCATTGATTTCCACCTCACTGGCTGCTTCACCTGCTTTTACAGGAAAGAAAGCCATTGCCCCAAGCCATAAAACTGATACTAACACCAATAATACTTTTTTCATTTTTACATTCTCCTCTCTAAAATTTTATTTTATTACTGATAACTTTTAATTTTTCTTCTTTATATGTAATTGCCAGAATCATAAACAGCCAATATAGCGCCAGTGTGCTGCTGTTAACATCCCAAAATAAAAGCTGTAGCAAAAACACGCTGGAAATTAAAATCAGCATCCCTGTAACCGGCTTATCAAGCCGGTAATTCTTCCTCAATCCGGCAATTAAAAGTATCGCCAAAACAAGCAGCAGTGTTCCTCCAATCAAGCCAAGATGCTTAAAACACAGATAAAACCCACTCTCCCCCTGCATTACCTGATCCACCAGCAAAACAGCAGACCCTTTTACCACATTTGCGCCTCCCTGATCCGGTAATTTCTGCCAATTCTCTCCTCCAAGCAGGATACCAATAAAAACAATGCCCATTAGCTTTAAAAGAAATTGATACCCTCTTCTCATTTTTCTCATAACCAGTCTTTTGTGATCCACACCTTCGGGAATCCTGTCCCAGAACTTAAAGAAAAAAATCCCCCCTATGGCAACTAACAGTTCCAGATAAACGCTCTGCTCAAGATCATAACTTAAATCCATCCGCAAAAGACTAGTATAATTTGTCAGAAGACTCATATTAGAAAGCAGAAACAGATAGATGAAAAAAATCTGCATATCTTTTTTAATCAATTCTGCTGTGGGACGCTGTAATATGGGCAGGGCTATAAACACCATGGCCATCAGCCAGATACTTACCCTGTTTTGATTAATAAACAATATCAGAAATCCCACTGTTAATACCCCTATGTAAAAAATGGAACGCAGCTTGTCCCTGCACCTTATATATTGCCAAAGACCAACCATACAGACCAGCATTACATAGGAGACCATCCCCTCCTTATCCTTCAGAAGAATTGCCAACATATTGTCTGCTCCATCTGAACAGAAATATTTTATTAATAATAATGCAAATACAATAAGACCGGAGAAAAGCAGAATATCAAAATCCTGCTCTGAAAATACCGGCCTTAAGGCAATCAGAAGATAAATTGCCGCCAATGCCAAGACCGTTATTTCAAAGTCAAAATGTACTGTTTCTGCTGCGGTAATGATCTTTATTATTACTTTAAGAAATGCATATACCGCTAATATCAATATCATAAGACTAATTCTTCCCGAAGGCATAGTTAACTTCCATTCCCGGGACCGAATTAACAGGATACTGTATAAAAGCGCTCCCATTGCCCCTAAAAACAGCACGAAACTTTGAACAGCAACGCTTCCCAAATCCAATTCAAACAATAGCAGCGGATATACGCCTATAATAAAAACTTTCAAAACCTTTACTGCAAATTCTGCCTTGTCTTTTCCTGCAATTTTTTTATTCAAATTCCATGCCTCCTGTCCGCATATCACTTTCTAAAAGTACCTTTTGACACCCGAATCCTGTTATATTAAAAACTCCCGGTACAAGATTTCTTCCTATCTTATACCGGGAGTTTATTTTCATTTATTGTGCTTTCTTTAACTGTTCGCTATGGCTTGTAACTACCTGTTTCAAAATACTGATATCTGTATCCATTCTGTCTATCTGTTCAGCCCGCCCTAAATAATTCCTGGAGGTATCTAAATAACATTTTTCTATGGTACTCAATCTTGGAATTACATTGTTTTCCAACTGTACCACTTTGACATATGTCATATCCTCTTCTAATTTTTCCACTGACGTCTCCAGTCTGGATGTACGCTCGCTTAATTCTTCCATTCCTTCTTTTAAATTCTCTACTGAAGTTTCCAGTCTGGAGGTGCGCTCGCTTAATTCTTCCATTCCGTCTTTCAGATTCTCCATCGAAGTCTCCAGTCTGGAGGTGCGTTCGCTTAATTCTTCCATTCCTTCTTTTAAATTCTCTACTGAAGTTTCCAGATTCTCCACCGAAGTTTCCAGCCGCGATACCCGATGATCCAAATTATCTAATTTTTGGTTAATCGGTTTTAATTTCTCGTCTAATTTCTTGTCTAATTTTTCGTCTAATTTCTCATCCAGTTTCCTGTCCAGCAATTCTTCCATTGCTGCAAGCATTTCTTTGTCTACCATTTTCAACCTCCTGTGAATAGAACAGGCAAAAATCTCTCCTTTCGCCTGTTGCAAGTATTATAATTGTATGAATCTTTGGCGAAAAGCCAGGATATCGGATAACCGATAATGCACTAAGAAATTTAGAATTATTATGTGCATGATTTAATTCATACATTTACTATAACACAATCACTTTGTAACCGCAAGAAGGTTTCATAAAAAAATATCGGTTCTTTTTGAAACAATCTTTTTGGAAGATTTTCAGGATGTTTCTGTTTTCCCTGTATAAGATATGAAGTTTTCAAGGTGCTGTTTAATTCATCATAAGTCATGTTTATTTTTCATATATTTGTCTATCCAAAAGCACAAACAACAAATAATAAAATACCCCGATGCAAAGACAATTACATACTTTACACCAGGTTATCTGCCACTTCTTTCTCTATAGGAATTCGGGTGTCAAAAGGTGCTTTTAGAAAGTACCTTTGGCAGATTGTACAAACGG
>USJG01000023.1 GCA_900554925.1 uncultured Lachnospiraceae bacterium | reverse complement strand
ATATAGTTTTTTGCTATACCCCATAAGAAAGAAATACCTTCTCTAAAAAGGACAGTAACTCGTTACTGTCTTTTTTACTTTGTGGGAACGTGCATGTTGAAAAGGGTTTCCATAAGAGCTTTTTATGATATTTTGGGGATAATATTCGGGCAGAATGTATATTGCTAAAGTACCTGGTATAGTATAAGATATACATAAAGTTCTATTTTAGTGAAATGGAGTTAGCTGTATATGGATTTCGATCGTTTAATGAAGGCAGAGAATAACAGGCAGTATATATCAAGTATGCGGCCTGTTTTTAACCGGAAAGCATTGTTTAGTGATACTACAGAG
Source organism: uncultured Lachnospiraceae bacterium (assembly GCA_900554925.1). Taxonomy (GTDB): domain Bacteria; phylum Bacillota; class Clostridia; order Lachnospirales; family Lachnospiraceae; genus Suilimivivens. The sequence goes on along the minus strand of USJG01000023.1, from coordinate 21,174 downwards.
GATTATTTATCTCCCTGCGAGCCTAATCCTTATTCACAGATTACTATAAGATTCCGCTCAGCGATCAACAATGTTGACAGGGTCTTTATGATCAATGGCGGGAGCCGGTATCTTATGATGAAGGAAAGCCATGACGAGTATTTTGATTATTTTTCCTGTGAAACGGAGGTTGAGGAGGAAGAGTTTTCTTACTATTTTGAAGTCAGGGCAGGTAAGATCACCTGTATTTATGACACGCGGGGAGTGGTTCAGGAGTCATCGCCCGAGTATGCCTTTCGGGTTATTCCCGGATTTAAGACACCGAAGTGGGCCAAAGGCGCGGTTATGTATCAGATTTATGTGGATCGCTTCTATAATGGAGATCCCTCCAATGATGTACTTACCTCCGAATATGAGTATATCGGCGATAAGACTGTGAGAGTAGATGACTGGAATAAATATCCGGCAGTTATGGGAGTACGCGAATTTTATGGAGGTGATCTGCAAGGGGTTTTAGATAAAATGGATTACCTTAAGGGACTGGGGATTGATGTAATTTACTTTAACCCGTTATTTGTATCGCCCTCCAATCATAAGTATGATATTCAGGATTATGATAATATAGATCCTCATTTTGGAAAGATTGTAAGTGATGAGGGCGAACTGCTTTCTCATGACCAGAGGGAAAACAGATTTGCCACAAGATACATTGACAGAGTGACCAATAAGAAGAATCTGGACGCCAGCAATGAGTTGTTTGCCAGAGTGGTGAAAGAGGCTCACAGGCGAGGCATGAGGGTTATTCTGGACGGGGTATTCAATCACTGCGGCTCTTTTAACAAGTGGATGGACAGAGAGAGGATATATGAACATGCCGAAGGCTATGAGAAGGGCGCTCATATCTGCAAAGAAAGTCCTTACCATGATTATTTTCAGTTTAATAACGAAAATGCCTGGCCCTATAATACCAGCTATGATGGATGGTGGGGGCATGATACTCTGCCAAAGCTGAACTTTGAAAAGTCCAGGGACCTTTTTGAGTATGTGATGCGCATTGCGGCCAAATGGGTGTCTCCTCCTTACAATGCAGATGGCTGGCGTCTGGACGTGGCTGCGGATTTGGGGCACAGTCCTGAATTTAATCATTATTTCTGGAAAGAGTTTAGAAAAGCTGTCAGAAATGCAAATCCTGACGCGATCGTGCTGGCCGAACATTATGGCAGTCCCAGAGACTGGTTAAATGGAAAAGAATGGGATACGGTCATGAATTATGACGCGTTTATGGAGCCGGTGACCTGGTTCCTTACCGGTATGCAGAAGCACAGTGATGATTACCGAGGGGATCTGTATGGAAACGCAGACAGTTTTATAGGGGCCATGAATCATCATATGGCCAGTTTTACTACGCCGTCTTTGCAAATTGCCATGAATGAGCTTTCCAACCATGATCATTCCAGATTTCTTACCAGAACCAATAAGAAGGTGGGAAGAACCAATACCTTAGGAGCACAGGCAGCAGACGAGGGAGTTAATAAAGCGGTTATGCGCGAAGCGGTGGTCATTCAGATGACCTGGCCGGGGGCGCCTACTATTTATTATGGAGATGAAGCGGGCGTCTGCGGATTTACGGATCCTGATAACAGAAGAACCTATCCATGGGGGCGTGAAGATCAGGAGCTGATACAGTTCCATAGAGAAATGATCCGGATTCATAAGGAAAACCAGGAGCTGCTGACAGGATCTCTTAAATATATTGATCATGATTATAATATTATCAGCTATGGAAGATTTAACAGGAAATCTGCCGTAATAGTACTGGTAAACAACAATGACCATGAAATAACAAGAGAATTAACGATCTGGCATCTGGGTATTCCAAAGGAGAGTGTTGTAAAGAGCCTGATGCTTACCACAGCGGAGGGTTATTCCATTGAAACCCATGAGTATCCGGTGGTGGCAGGTAAGGTGACGCTGACGCTTCCCAAAACCTCAGCCATTGTACTTAAGTATGAAAAGCGGGCAACTAAAAATTTCTTGCTTTTTAGATAGGGTTATGATATAACTTAGTATTGTCAGACCAGAGCTTTTCTCTGATCTGATATTTGGATGGATTCCCGAGTGGCCAAAGGGGACAGACTGTAAATCTGCTGCAAATTGCTTCGGTGGTTCGAATCCACCTCCATCCATTTTCTAATGCCGGCTACAGTCCGGCTGCCAGCAGCACATATTTTAAAAAGAACTCATGATCAGCTTAGGCTATGATGGGTTCTTTTTTTGTGCCTTTGGAAGAGTTCATCCGGAGAAAAAAGGTGGCAAAGAAATAAATAGTGTGATAATATTTTATTACTTAATTATGTTTCAGAAAAAGGGAAGGGCGGTGTTTACTTATGTTATTAGAAGGGAAAGTAGCTGTTGTAACAGGAGGAACCAGGGGAATTGGTTTTGCGATCGTGCGCAAATATCTTGCAAATGGGGCTAAGGTGGTTTTATTCGGCTCAAGACAGGAAACAGTAGATAAGGCATTGGCAAAGCTGGGCGAAGAGAACAGTCAATGGGAAGTTGAGGGAATGTGCCCCAAACTGACAGACGCCATGGAAGTTGAAAAGGCAATCCTTGCAGTGAAGGAAAAATATGGAAAGATTGATATTCTGGTTAATAATGCGGGGATATCCCAGAGCACGCCTTTATACGATTATACCCCGGAGGAATTTGATAAGGTGATCGACTTAAATGTCCGCGCGATGTTTTATGCAATTCTCCCGGCAGCCAAAATCATGAAGGAGCAGGGCGGCGGATGCATTATCAATACCAGTTCTATGGTAAGTATTTCCGGTCAGACGGCAGGTGTTGGCTACCCTACCAGCAAATCGGCGGTAAATGGCATGACCATCTCTCTGGCAAGAGAATTGGGCAAGGATCATATCAGGGTAAACGCAGTGGCTCCGGGAGTAACGAAAACAGATATGGTAGCAGCCCTTCCCCAGCAAATGGTAGATGCAATTTCTGCTCAAATTCCACTGGGAAGGCCGGGAGAACCGGAGGAGGTTGCCAATGCATTTCTTTATCTGGCCAGTGATCTGGCAGAGTATGTAACCGGAGAAATCCTGTCGGTGGATGGCGCCTGCAGAGTATAAATAAGAATGTGTGACAGAAATATATGAGAGCCGGCTTTTTGATATGGCGGCTCTCATTTTTTAGGTGAAATATGAAGCAGGAAAAAAGAATTGAAAACAGTCAGAAAATGAATCGCAGGCAATTGACCATGCTGGCCGGAAGCGTATTGTTAATCGTTCTTATGACCGCCCTTAGTTTAATCTATCTTAAAAGACAGGTGGCGGGAGCGCAGGAGGTAAGCCCGGAATTTTATGAGCAGTTTAAAAGGCACTATGCGTTTATTACAGGCTCCGTGGAGGATGATTATCGGAGCGAGATTTATGAAGGCGCAAGAAGGTTTGCAGAGGAGGAAAAGATTTATTTAGAATGGTTCGGCAATGATCTAGCCATAGATTATTCAAAAAAGGAACTATTAAAAATGGCAATTGCCTCTAAGGTGGACGGTATCATTCTGGAAGGAGACGGAAGCAAGGAAATCCAGGAGCTGATCAATAAAGCTGTAGAGGAAGGGATACCGGTGGTTACGGTGATGACAGACAGCTATGACAGCAAAAGGCAGAGCTTTGTGGGAATAGGCAGCCATAATCTTGGGCGTGAATATGGAAGACAGATTATTAAGTTTGCAAACAAAGAAACAGAAAGAGCTTTGATCCTGATGGACGTATCCACGGAGGACAGTACCCAGAGTATTATTTTTAATGGAATAAAGGATACGCTGGCCAATGAAGGAAATCATTTAAGTCTTGAGCTGAACACTCTGGCCATAAGCGAGGATTCCGTATTTGGAGAGGAAGAAGCCATCAGGGATATTTTTTTAAACAAGGAAGATCTGCCGGAGATCATTATCTGTCTGAGTGAAGAAAATACGCTCAGCGCATATCAGGCAGCAGTTGATTATAATGTGGTAGGTGAAGTGGCGATCTTAGGGTACTCTGTAAATGACACCATACTGAATGCGATCAGCAGAAATGTAATATCGGTAACCTGTGTGGTAGATTATGAGCAGATGGGTATTTATTGTGTGGAGGCACTGGATGAGTATATTGAAACTGAGCATGTGAATGATTTTGTAATGATGGATGTGAATACAGTCACAAAGAATAACGTAGCGAGGTATCTGAAGGATGCTGAAGAGCAGAATGAGAAATAAAAAGGGTTATCTGTACATAAGTATTCAGACAAAGCTTTTGCTGGTATTTCTTACGATCACAGTAATTGTTCTGGGCGTGAACCTGTATATTTATTTTAATATTAACAATATGATCGAAAATATTGATAAAGTATATGAAAGCAATGCTGTGCTCAATGAACTGCAAAATGGACTGACTTTGATACACTACAATATGGAAAACTTTCTGGACACCAGGGATACAGAAGCAATCGAGGGGTATCTGCGCAATGAGCAGGAGTATCAGAACGGGTTGGAAAGGCTTAACAAAGAAATTCTTAACGATTCCAGTATGATAGCAGAGAAAAATATTTATAATATGTCCCACCGTTATCTGGAAATAGCGGATATGGCAATTGAGGCGAAGCGGGGCCGGAATGTTACCCGGTACAAGGAATATTATGAGGAAGCAAACGAATTGTACGAGCAGATCAATTTCTGTATTTACAGTCTGAATAATCAGCAGTTTCAAAGTAACTCCAACAATTATGAGATATTGTCTTCCGCCTTAAAGTATTCTGAGACCTCTAATGTGTTGATACTTTGTATTGTGAGTATCCTTAATATTGTGCTGATCATTTTTCTGACAAGAGGCATTACAAAGCCTCTTAAGGAGCTTGCCAAAGCGGCCGGCGAGGTGGCAAAGGGAACCCTCGATATTGAACTGTCAGAGGCAGTGCCAAATGATGAGGTGGGAATGGTGACCAATGCATTTGGTCAAATGGTGGAAAGTCTTAAAGAATATATGGAACAAAACAAAAGAAGTATGGAGATGGAAAGCGCCATGAAGGAAAGACAGCTTATGATGGAGGCCCATTTAAAGGACGCCCGGCTTAAGTATCTGCAGGCACAGATCAATCCTCATTTTCTTTTTAATACGTTAAATGCAGGGGCGCAGCTGGCAATGATGGAGGGAGCGGACAGGACCTATCAGTATGTGCAGAATGTGGCAGACTTTTTCCGCTATAATGTGAAAAAGAATAATGACGTGGTAACTCTCCGGCAGGAAATAGAGATGGTAGATAACTATATGTACATTATTAATGTCAGATTTTCCGGAGATATTCATTTCAAAAAGAATATTGATGAGGAATTGATCAATGTGCAGGTGCCAAGTATGATTTTGCAGCCTATTGTGGAAAACTGCATTAACCATGGAGTGCGGGGCATTGCCTGGGAAAATCTGATCGAGCTTTCCGTATATCAGGAAAAGCAGGATATCTGCATAGTAGTAAGAGATAATGGAGTCGGTATCAGCAAAGATAAGATCGACCGTATCATGCACAGCAAACTAAGCGAAGCAGACTTAAAGGATACAGTAAACGGAGTAGGGCTGGATAATGTGATCGGCAGACTGCGGTTATTTTTTAAAAGAGAAGATGTGATTGAGATTACCAGTGAGGGAGAAAATCAGGGAACAGAAGTTGCAATATATATTCCTTTGGAGGTTTAGGATATGTATAAGATTATGATAGCAGATGATGAAGGCATAGCAATTGACGCACTGAAGTTTATAATAGAAAAAGATTTTGGCAGTTCCTGTCTGATAGAATCAGCCAAAACAGGAAGAAGCGTGATTGAGCTGGCAGAAAATTTCAGACCGGATATTGCGTTTATGGATATACAGATGCCAGGGATAAACGGTATCGAGGCGATGAAGGAAATAAAGAAAACCAATAAAAATGTGATTTTTATTGTGGTTTCTGCCTACGATAAGTTTGACTATGCGAAAGAAGCAGTGGGTCTGGGGGTCATGGAATATGTAAATAAACCTATTGACCGGAAAGTGATCGTTGAACTGCTTAAAAGAGCCATGGAGAAGATAGACGCAGACAGAACCAGGAGAAGCAATGATCTGATGGTGATGGAAAAGTTAGAAACGGTGGTCCCTATTATTGAAAGCGGATTCATTTATTCTGTTCTTTTTCAGCAGAACTATATGGAGGAGACAGAAAACTTCAAGAATCTTTTGGGTGTTTTGGAAAACTTTGGTTATATGATGATCATAGAATATGGAGATACGCAGGAGGGCGGCCATCTGACTAACGCCATAGGCGCCAGCGTAAGATTGCAGTCCAATTACAATCGTCTGCGGGAAACCATAAAAGAGTATTTCACAGGAATTGTAGGCCCTATGATGACCAATACGATCATCGTGTTTGTTCCCTGTACGGATCAGGTTGCTGAAAATGAATATGAAGAAAGGGTGAAGATCATAGAAAATGCACGCAATATGATCCGTAAGCTGAAAGGGGACATTGACGCCAGCTTCCGTGTGGGAATAGGTTCCATCAAAAGATTGGAGCAGGCGGAGGAGTCCTATACGGAGGCTGTGAATGCTCTGCGCTATACTACGGGCAGTGTGGCACATGTTAAGGATCTTTCCATGGAACGCAGATATGAGGCAGATTATCCGATCCAGACAGAGCAGAAGATGTTTGAGCGTGTAGCGGCGGGAGATACCACAGGGGCTCTTACAGAGGGCAATCGGTTTTTTGACTGGATGGTAAATTGCCATAAGGATGCTGTCATGGACATTAAACTGAAAACCCTGGAATTTGTCTTAAGGGCAGAAACTATTGGGCTGGGAACAGGAGGAAATACCTATCGGTTTGAATCCCGTCATGATTATCTTACAGCGGTTGTTGATTTTAAAAATTATGAGGAACTTCGTTCATGGTTTTTGGCAAAGCTGCGGGAAGCTACCAGATATGTGTATGAAAATAAGGAAAAATCCTCAATCAGTCTGGTGGAACAGGCAAAAGCGTACATAGACAGCCATTATTTTAAAGAAATATCACTGGATGAGGTTTCCAGGGAAGTGAACATCAGTCCTTATTATTTCAGTAAGCTTTTTAAAGAAGAAACAGGGGGGAACTTTATTGATTATGTAACCGCCATTCGTATGGAAAAGGCAAAGGAGCTCTTAAGCAGCACAGATAAAAGTATGAAGGAGATATGCAGTGCGGTGGGATATCAGGACCCCAACTATTTCAGTCGGTCGTTTAAGAAGAATGTTGGCGTAACGCCTACCGAGTATAAGGAGGGAAAGTAATTGATGAAATCTGGTCATTTTCTGCAAAAGATGCTTTTGGCAGGAACAATATTGGTGTTATTGGCTGGCTGCGGAAAAGCAGGTAACGGGCAGCAGGCCTCTGACTCCCAGGAGGAAGAAAAGGTTCAGATAGGAATGATTTTTGATAATTTTGTCATGGAACGCTGGCAAAGGGATCGGGATATATTCGTATCTACCGCCAAGGAGCTGGGAGCAGAGGTCAATGTACAGAATGCCAACAGCAGTGTAGAAGAGCAGATTGAGCTTATAAATTATTTTATTAAGAAGAAAGTGGATGTTATTGTAATTATACCCATTGATTCTGAGCCGCTTTTAAGCGCAGTCAATAAAGCCCAGGAGGAAGGAATTAAGGTAATATCCTATGACCGTCTGATCGTAGGAGCGGAGCCCGACCTTTATATTTCCTTTGATAATAAAAAAGTAGGAACCCTGATGGGACGGGCATTGAGCGAACAATTAAAAACGGATGATAAGGTATTGATGATATGCGGGCCGGTGACAGATAACAACGTTAAGGAGGTAGAGTCGGGCTTTCGTGAAGTTATGATGGAGAAGGGCATTGAAATACTTGACGTAACCCATGCGGACGGGTGGAAACCGGAGCATGCCTTTAATTATATCAGTCAAAACAGCAGCCTGACCCATGAAGTCCAGGGAATCATGTGCGGAAATGATAATCTGGCAGGACAGGCTGTCAGCGCCCTTGCAGAACAAAGGCTTGCCGGGAAAATTCTGGTGGTGGGACAGGACGCAGACCTGGCGGCATGTCAGAGGATCGTGGAAGGTACACAATATATGACGGTATATAAGCCCATAGAAAAAATAGCAGCCCGCGCGGCACAGGCGGCAGTGGCTTTAGCGAAGGAAGAAGAAATTGAATATCAGAATTATTTAACAGAAGACGGAAATGAGATACCCTATATCAAGCTGGATCCTATCATGGTTAAGGCGGACAATATGCAGGAGACCATTATAGACAGCGGTTTTCATCTGAAGGAGGATATTTATTTAAACAGACCGGACCTGATGGAATAGCACATTTTTGTTATATTGTGGAATGTGGAGGTAAAAATATGCTAGCACACCTCTTCCCTTTGTTAAAAATTGCATAAAAATGTGAAGAATGTGACAAACATATTCAGCATTTTGTATGGTATAGTGAACACGTAACAGATAGTTACAAATCACAATTATCTAAAGGGAGGAATTTTTAAATGAAGAAAAAATTACTTAGCCTTATCCTTGCAGCAGCAATGGTATCGACCATGCTGGTTGGATGCGGCAGCAGCGAAGCAACATCAAGTGATTCAGGCAGCGCGGCAACAGATACCGTTGTAGAAGATGATGCGGCAGAAGCAGATACTTCTTCTGATACGCAGGAAGCTTCAGGCGACCTCCAGGTAGGTATCGTACTTCCTACAAAGGATGAGCCCAGATGGTTACAGGATCAGGCACAGTTTGAAAGCATTTTAGGTGATGCAGGATTTACCAATCAGGTATTATTCAGCCAGGGTTCTTCCGCAACTGAAAAGACGAATGTAGAAACCCTTGTTTCACAGGGAATCGACGTACTTATCATCTGTGCGCAGGATGGCGCGGCAGCAGCAGCAGCAGTGGAAGCAGCTAAGGCATCGGGCGTAACCGTTATCGCATATGACAGACTGATTACCGGTACAGATGCAGTTGACTACTATGTAACATTCGACAGCTTTTCTGTAGGTGTTGCACAGGGACAGTATCTGATCGACAATGCACCCGAAGGAACAGGCATTCCTCTTTACTTATATTCAGGTGCCGCAACTGACAATAACGCATTCATCTTCTTTGAAGGTGCATGGAGCGTTCTTCAGCCCAAGATTGCTGACGGTACATTTGTAATTGCCAACTCTTCTGAAGCAGCTGCATTACAGGACAAAGCAGAACTTACCCGTGATGAGGAAGCTAAGATCATTGGCCAGATCACAACGGACTGGGATTTCAACGTAGCTAAATCCAAAGCAGAAGCTCACTTGACAGCAGCTGGCGCTGACATGAAGGGTGATGTTGCAGTTCTTGGTCCCAATGATGGTACAGCACGTTCTATCGCAGACGTATTTGCAACCGATAAAGATATAACAAGCTATATCATTACCGGTCAGGATGCTGAAATTGCTTCTGTTCAGTACGTAATCGACGGTAAGCAGTCCATGACAGTATTTAAGGATACACGTACACTTGCAGCTGATTCTGTTGCTATGGCAGTATCTATCTTAAATGGTGAGACACCTGTTACAGATACTACTTACAACAATGAAGTAAAAGATGTACCTGCTAAGCAGACTGATATTGTAGTTGTTACACAAGACAACGTTAAGGCAGCTCTTATTGATTCTGAGTACTATGACGCATCAGAATTTACAGGATTAGAATAATTCTAAATAGATAAAAGAGAATGAATAATAAGGTCGGCTTTAAATGAATAAAGTTTAAAGCCGACCTTAAAATAACAGATGGGGTAAAACCTGTTTGGACCGGTTGGATGAGAAGGAGGCAGGCATGGGTGATTACATACTTGAAATGAGAAATATCACAAAAGAGTTTCCTGGAGTTAAGGCCTTAGACAATGTTAATTTTAAAGTGAAACGTGGAGAGATCCATTGTCTGGTAGGAGAAAATGGAGCAGGAAAGTCAACACTGATGAAGGTGTTATCCGGTGTATATCATTATGGTACCTATTTAGGGGATATTGTCTACAATGGAGAAGTGCAGCAGTTTAAATCCATAGCGGACAGTGAGGAAAAGGGAATTGCAATTATTTATCAGGAGCTGGCACTGGTTCCTGAACTCAGTATTTATGAAAATATTTACTTTGGCCATGAAATTATGAATGGAAGAAGTATTGATTGGAATAGAACGATCGTAGAAGCTTCCAAGGTGCTTAAAAAAGTACGTCTCAATGTGGATCCTTCTACAAAGGTTAAAAACCTTGGCGTAGGAAACCAGCAGCTTGTGGAAATTGCCAAGGCGCTCAGCAAGGACGTTAAGCTTTTAATCCTGGATGAGCCCACTGCGTCCTTAAATGAGGATGACAGTAAGAATTTGCTGAATTTAATTAAGGAGCTGAAAGCGCAGGGAGTTACCTGCATTATGATTTCCCATAAACTCCGTGAAATCACAGCGATTGCAGATACAATTACAGTGCTTCGTGACGGAGCAACCATCTGCTCTCTGGATATAGCGGAGAAGCCGGTAACGGAAGCAGAAATTATAAAGTATATGGTCGGCAGGGAAATTGACAACATTTATCCGAAACGTGAGAATAAAAAAATCGGAGATGTCTGTTTAGAGATAAAGAACTGGACGGTAGAAGATCCCATTAAGGGAAAAGAGATTCTTCACAATGTAAATTTAAATGTCCGCAAGGGAGAGATCGTAGGTCTTCAGGGCCTGATGGGGGCAGGAAGAACAGAATTTGCAATGAGTATTTTCGGAAATCCCACAGGATATAAAATTACAGGCGGTGAAATTATTCTGGACGGCGAGAAGGTTACCTTTAACAAGCCCAAGGATGCAATCAAAAAGGGTATTGCTTATGTGAGCGAGGACAGAAAAGGAAACGGACTGGTGCTGATACAGGATATTAAATACAATGTCAGCATTGCCAACCTGGAGGAGATTCTGGAAGGAATTGCCATAAACGAAAACGAGGAAATCAATGTAGTCAATGGCTACAAAGAGTCTATCAATATTAAGGCACCTTCCATAGAGCAGAAGGTTGGAAACTTAAGCGGCGGTAATCAACAGAAGGTGCAGTTGGCAAAATGGATGTTTGTAAAGCCTAAGGTACTGATTCTTGATGAACCTACAAGAGGAATTGACGTGGGCGCCAAATACGAAATCTATTCGCTTATGAATAAGCTGGTAGAAGAAGGAATGAGCATTATCATGATTTCTTCGGAGCTTCCCGAAGTACTTGGAATGAGCGACAGGCTTTATGTTATGTCCAACGGAAGCATTACCGGTGAATTGTCAAGTGAAGAAGCAGATGAAAATAAGGTTATGGCAATGGCTATTAAATCATAGGAGGTTGCAAAATGGAAAATACAAGTAAAAAGGAGCCGGTAAAAGCAGGGCTCGGCCAGGAAATTGCAGGTTTAGTTAAAACAAATATCAGAGATTATATGATGTACATAGTACTTGTCCTGATCATAGCAATTTTTTCATGGACAACGAACGGAGGCTTTATCGGAGGAAGAAATATTTCAAGTCTGATCAATCAGGCAGGATATGTAGCGATTCTGGCTATCGGTATGACGCTGATCCTTATTCTTAAGCATATCGACCTTGCAGTAGGATATGTGGCTGGTTTCTGTGGAGCGATTGCTGCAATCCTGATGACCCAGCAGGGAATAAATGAGTGGATCGCTATTCTTATCGTTCTTGTGATTGGTCTTGCGATAGGCCTTTATCAGGGACTTCTGGTAACCAGAGTAGGAGTGCCTGCATTCGTTACTACGCTGGCAGGTCAGTTTATCTTCCGTGGATTACTTAACCTTTCCTTACAGAAAACAGGTACGATCATCATACCCAACAAAGGCTTTAACGCCTTGTCCAATGGATTTATACCGGATATTCCCGGTGTAGACCTGGGATTCCACCTGCTTACATTACTGATCGGTATTGCAGCAGTCATCCTGACGATCATTTCACAGGTAAAGGCCAGAAAGAATAAGCAGAAATACAATTTTAAAGTAACCTCTACTCCTGTATTTGTTTTTGGTCTTGTGTTCGTATCAGTTATTATCATGGCAATTATCTGGGTGCTTGCAAGCTACAGCGGACTTCCCTGGACAGCAGTGATCGTGGGAGTGGTTCTGCTGGTTTACAACTATATGCTTAATAAGACAAGATTAGGCCGGTATATCTATGGTATCGGCGGCAATGATCAGGCAGCAGAGCTTTCAGGTGTAGATGTTAAAAAGGTAACGCTTTTTGCCTTCTGCTCCATGGGCTTCCTTTCAGCACTTGCAGGTATTTTGTTTACCTCAAGATTGCAGTCCGCAACGCCTACCGCCGGACTGGGCTTTGAATTGGACGCTATCGCGTCGGCTTATATTGGCGGTACCGCAGTCAGCGGTGGTATTGGTAAAGTTACAAATACAATTATCGGTGCCCTTGTTATTATGTCACTGACCAACGGTATGAACCTGATGGGTGTGGATATTTCCTATCAGTATATTGTAAAGGGTATTATCTTTATTATTGCAGTTGCGTTTGATGTGAGAATACGTGCTAAAGCAAGATAACAAAAGACACATTCATTTAGTTTGGGAGGCTTCGCTATGAAAAAGTTACAAATGAAAAAGCGGGGGCTGAAAAAAGCAGGGACTGCAAAAGATAAGAAAAAAAGAAAAATAGTAATAGGGATCAGGGCAAAGCTGTTTTCAGCCTTTGCCCTTCCTGTGTTTTTTGTAATTTTGCTTGGAATCATATCTTATAGCCAGACTGCCAGCTCATTGCAGACACTTTATAAAGATTCCACAATGCAGATATTGGGGAAAACTACAGACTACCTTGAAATTATGATGTTACAGATAGAGACGGTAGCCTATGATCTTTCACAGGATACAGATATCGTTTCTTTTTTCAGCGGCACTGCGGAACCGGGAGTGGATTTTGATTATGTGGATTCAAAGATGAAATCTTTTCTTGGAACCAATGAATATGTAGAAAACGGATATTTTATTGCAATTAATGGAAATAAACATATCAGCACCAATCCGGAGGTGAGCTTTGGCGCCGACGCCTATGAAAAATTTGCAGCTTCAAATGATTACATAGAGGTTACAGCCAGAAACCGTAAAGTATGGCTGGGGGAAAGTCAGTTTCTGAAGGAATATAAGCCGGCGGCAGAGGATCCCTATGAGAACAGAAAAATGACTGTGATACGCCGCGTAGACAATGTTCTTACAGGACAGGATATAGGCTTCCTTATTCTTGAGGTGCGAAGCAGTGTTGTGGAGGAGCTTTTGGAGGATATTAATCTGGGAGACAACAGTACAGTGGTATTGATCGCCCAGGATAATACAGAGCTGGCAAAGGCAGAGGATTACCCTGCCTCTGTGGAAGAAAAAATCATTACCTCTGGAAATGCATATCAGAAAATGCAGCAGAGCGTTGATAAGTCCGGTTCCTTTAATCTGATTTACCAGGGACAGGAATACTGGATGTGCTACTATTATGTAGGAGATATTGGCAATAGCATTGTGGGATTGATTCCCAGGTCTACTATGCTGGAACAGGCCAATGAGATCAGATTTAATACCATAATGATCGTGATTGTTCTGACAGTTGTGATGGCTGCCCTGGCAACGCTGATCTCCTTAAGCATCGGAAGGAATATCGGTAATATTGTTAAGGGAGTTTCTCAGGCATCAAAAGGAGATTTGACAGTAGAGGTCAGGACAAAGAGCCGGGATGAATTTGCCCTTCTTTGCAGCAGATTTAATGAAATGATGGCCTCCATGAGAGAACTGGTAACCAAGGTAAGAGAAGGGGCAGTTCAGGTAGATCATGCCATTGGCAAGGTGGGAGATATGAACACCCATGTGTGTGAGGTTGCAGAAGGCTTATCTGCTTCTATTTTGCAGATCAGAAGCGGCGCTGAGTATCAGGAAACAGGCGCCAGAAACTGTCTGGACAACATGGATGATCTGGCAGAAAAAATTACCTGCGTTGTTGAAAATACAGAAGAGATTCAGAAAATATCCAATGGAGCGAAGGAACTGGTAAGCTCCGGCATAGGCATTATGGAGGAACTTGACACCACCTCCGAAAAGACCAATGAAAACCTGCATGAGATCGTAAAGGAACTGGAGGAGCTGGGACAGGCGGTTGCGGATATTAATCAGATCATTCAGGTTATCACAGAGGTTGCGGATCAGACAAATTTACTTTCTTTAAATGCCAGTATCGAAGCGGCAAGGGCAGGAGAAGCAGGAAGAGGCTTTGCGGTGGTGGCAGCAGAGGTAAAGAATCTGGCGGATCAGTCCTTAAAGGCGGCAGACCAGATACAAAATATCATCAGCGATGTACAGGAATTCAGCGAAGCTGTCCTGAAACATGCAGCCCAGACAGAAACAGTTTTGGACTCCCAGAAAAAGGCTGTTGGCCATGCAGTTAGCGCATTTAAGAATATGGATGAGCATTTGGAGAGGCTTACTGAAAATATTGATGGAATCGCTCAGCAGACCCAGTCCATTTCCAGGGCAAAGGATTCTACCTTAGGAGCTGTGCACTCCATTTCTTCTACCATAGAGGAAAATACGGCGGCAACTATCAATATGGGTGAAGACGTAGAAAGACAGAAACAGCAGGTGGAAGAGCTGGTGCTCTGCGCAGATAATCTGAGAACTGTTTCAGAGGAGTTAAAAACTGCCATCAGTCTGTTTATCATTGATAAGGGTATTGAGAAGGAATAGTTTCTTAATATATTATATTTTATATCTTGCAATCAGGGGTTTCTTCTATTATTATAATAAGCAGATACACGACTGACGGAATCAGGAAGGAGCCTGTGTAGGAGAACCTACAGGGAGTGTATCCGCAGGAAAGAGCCGACCGTCTGGGCATGCTGATAAAGCTATGCCCAGGCGTTTTTTCTCGTGTAGGATTTAAGTGTCAGAAGGTGATTTTGGAAAGTGACCTGGCAGATGCAGAAAAGGAATTGCACGCTGTCAGCTTAGGAAAATGGATTTTCTAAATGTTCTTAAGGAAGGGTCTTTACCTGGACGCAACCATCCGCAATTCGCCATCCAGGCTCATAGCGGACTTTTCGGGACATCCATGTCCCGAAATTGCTGGGCTACCTAAGAACATTAAGAAAATCTCATTTTCCTCCGCAATGACAGCTTAGCAATTTTTTTCTGCAATCTGCCGATTCCAAATTTACCAGGAACCTTTTGACACTAAATCCTGTACGAGAAAAAGCCCTCCGGGCAGAATTCTTTTTTAATGATTAACAGGGAGGAAAGAGAAATGAAGATGTTGTCACTTGCACAGGAACTGAAAGAAAATTCCTATCCGGGAAGAGGTATCGTGATTGGTAGATCTGTGGACGGAAGGAAAGCGGTAACAGCCTATTTTATTATGGGAAGAAGCTCTAACAGCCGCAATCGTATTTTTGCAAAAGAAGGGGAAGGTATCAGAACAGAAGCCTTTGATCCTTCCAGGCTGGAGGATCCCAGTCTTATTATTTATGCCCCGGTAAGAGTTCTTGACCACATGACGATTGTTACCAACGGAGATCAGACAGATACTGTTTATGAGGGACTTAAAAAGGGACTTACCTTTGAACAGTCCTTAAGATGTCGTGAATTTGAACCGGACGGACCAAACTACACGCCCAGGATTTCCGGACTTATGAATGTAAAAGACGGTCAATACGATTATGTGATGTCCATTTTAAAAAGCAATAACGGCAGTCCTGATGCCTGCAACAGATACACCTATGCTTACGAAAATCCGGCAGCAGGAGAAGGGCGTTTTATTCATACTTATATGCATGATGGAAATCCGCTTCCCAGCTTTGAAGGAGAACCTAAGCTTGTGGATATTTCCGGCAGTATTGATGAATTTACTGACACAGTGTGGAACAGCTTAAATGAAGAAAACAAGGTGTCTTTATTTGTGAGATATATTGATATTGCTACAGGAGAATATGAGACACGTATTGTAAACAAAAATAATTAATAGTGCCAGGGCGCGCGGAAAAGAGGAAAATATGAACGAGATTCAATTAAAATACGGATGTAACCCCAATCAAAAGCCCTCCAGAATTTATATGGAGGATGGAGGCGAGCTTCCTGTTACCGTTTTAAACGGCAAGCCGGGATATATTAATTTTCTGGATGCTTTTAACGGATGGCAGCTTGTAAAGGAATTAAAAGAGGCAACAGGCCTTCCGGCAGCTACTTCCTTTAAGCATGTTTCTCCTGCAGGAGCAGCGGTGGGACTTCCCCTTACAGATACACTGGCTAAAATTTACTGGGTGGAGGATCTGGGAGAACTGTCTCCTTTAGCATGTGCCTACGCAAGGGCAAGAGGCGCGGACAGAATGTCCTCCTTTGGCGATTTTATTGCCCTGTCTGATGTGTGCGACGCAGATACTGCCAGACTGATCAAAAGAGAGGTTTCTGACGGCGTGATTGCGCCGGGCTATACAGAAGAAGCTATGGAACTTTTAATGGCAAAGAAGAAGGGAAATTATAATATTATAAAGATAGACCCCTCTTATGTGCCTGCTCCCGTTGAAAAAAAGCAGGTATATGGAATTACCTTTGAACAGGGCAGAAATGAATTGGATATTAATGGAGACCTTCTTTCCAATATAGTAACTGAGAATAAAGACCTGCCAAAAGAAGCCCTGATGGATATGAAGATCGCGCTGATTACACTGAAATACACTCAGTCTAATTCCGTCTGCTATGTAAAGGGCGGACAGGCTATTGGTATCGGTGCGGGCCAGCAGTCCAGAGTCCATTGTACAAGGCTGGCAGGCCAGAAGGCTGATAACTGGTACCTGCGTCAGGCTCCACAGGTGTTGAATTTACAGTTTGTGGATTCCCTTGGGCGTGCTGACAGGGATAATACAATTGATGTCTATATTGGAGAGGAATATGAAGACGTACTTCGTGATGGTGAATGGCAGAAGCGTTTTAAAGTAAAACCTCCGGTCTTTACCAGGGAGGAAAAGCGGGCATGGCTGGAGGGCAATAAAGATGTTACTTTAGGTTCAGATGCCTTCTTCCCCTTCTCTGACAATATTGAGAGAGCCTATAAGAGCGGTGTAAAATATATTGCACAGCCCGGCGGCTCTGTGAGAGACGACCTTGTGATCCAGTGCTGCGATAAATATGATATGGTAATGGCATTTACCGGCATCAGATTATTCCATCATTAATAAAGAGCGGAGGCAGAGGAATGGATCATTTGGATGAAGTGATAAAAATGCTGGATTCCATGGCGGACGCAGGAATCAGCCGGATGAAGGTGGAAACCTCGGATTCTGTCAGGGAAGGGGAAACAAGAAAAACATATCATCACGGAAGATGTGATGTGGGCAGTCCCTTTGCAACAGGCAGGCTGTATGACCTGGAAGAAGAACAGTCTGTTCATAAGATGGCAGCAGAAAATATTTATATGCGTTTTCTGGGGATAGAATTTCAGGAATTGAAGCAAGGATACGCAAGGGCCAGAATGAAGTATAAAAAAGAGCTTTTAAATCCTTATGGCATGCTGCATGGAGGAAGCCTCTATTCCATGGCGGACATTGTGGCAGGAACTGCTGCCTGCATGTGCGGCCATTATGTGACAACCGTGTCGGGCACATTGAATTTTCTTTTGCCGGCAGATGATACAGATTACGTTTATTGTGAAGCCAAACAGCTTCGCCAGGGAAAGCATCTTTCAGTATATGATGTGAAAATCACAGATGATAAGCAGCAGCTTCTGGACAGTGGGGAGTTTACCTTTTTTGTAACAGAGCATAAAGTACTGCCTGAGTGAATATGGGATGTGAATAGAAACAGGCCCGAACCATAAGCGGTTCGAGCCTGTTTTTTAAATCACCCGCCTGATTTCGCCGCAGCCGATCATAGGGCCGGGATCACCGGAGGGCTGGGAGGTAAAATCATCGCGGTCGGCATGTATAATTACAGATCTGCCTATAATGTCATCTATGGTAAAGCGCTTGTCGTAAAAGGCAGACCAGGCATAGCCCTGATTGCCAAGGAGGGGCGGCATATCTCCGGCATGATCAGGATGAGAAGTATCTGTCGGATTGTAATGACCTCCGACTTTACTGAAATTATCGGAACAGTTGCCATATTCATGGATGTGAAAGGCATAGAAGTTGCTGGAGCCTGGTGTAACAATATTAGGCAATCCAAATATTTCTGCTTCTACCAGTACGCCGCCGTAAGTGCTTTGATAAAATTTTACGAGGCCGCTGAGCCGGGGGTTGGCAGCATTTCCCCTGACCCAGGCTGCTGCCTGGGGGCGTTCATAGGCCAGGAGCTGTGTAAAGTTGATTCTGGGGGTAACTTGATCAGTACGCATGATAAAATCCTGTAGTTTTTAATTATATTATGCTTAGAAATTTTTAAGATGCATAAATTTTATAAATGTAGTATAGTTATATTGGAAAATTCATATAGATACAGTTTAAGGAGAAGTGAAAATGGCTTTTTATATTATTACGGACTCCGCGTCCGATGTTCCCGAAAGTGTAATTAAAGAATATGATCTCCACGTAATACCGACGCCTGTTACCATAGAAGGGAAGGATTATTTTGACGGAGATACGATCTTTCCGGATCAGTTTTATGAAATACAGGCCTCCGGCAAGGAGATCAAAACTTACCATATTAATCAATTTATGTTTGAAGAGCATTTTCTTCCTTTTGCGAAAAGGGGAGATGAAGTGCTTTATATGTGCTTTTCCACAGGAATAGCGGGAACCTTTAATGCGGCAACTCTCGCCTATGAGGAGGTCAGAGAGCAGTATCCCGATTTTAAACTCACGATTATCGATACGAAGTGTGCGTCTGTGGGCTACGGGCTGATTGTTGAAAGGCTGCTTCGTATGCAGAAAAACGGAGCTTCTAAGGAGCTGATCATTGAGGCGGCACATTTCTTCTGTGAGCATATGGAGCATGCGGTTACGGTTATGGAGCTGGAATATCTGTTTAAGGGCGGACGCCTTAGCAGAACCTCTTTCCTGGCAGGTACTGTGCTGGATATCAAGCCCATTATCATTGTGGATGAAAATGGTTCCCTGAAAGCAGTGGAAAAGGTTCGCGGCTGGAAAAAAGCCCAGAAGAGAATTTTGGATATGGTAGAGGAAAAGGGCGCAAACCTGGAAAATCAGGTTGTGGGTGTCTGCTATGGAATGGATAAGGAAGCTTATGATTATATCAAGGAGCAGCTTATGGAAAGATACCATGTAAAAGGTCTTTTAGAGGGCAGAGTAGGCTGTGCTATCGGTGCGCATACAGGCCCCGGTATTCTGGGAATCGTTTTCTTAAATGAAACAAATGAGAAATATGAGGAATATCTGAAATAGAGGAATATGGTATGCTTGAGGTAAAGAATCTGGTTTTTCATCCACTTGAAAACGGAGTGGAAAAAAGTATTATAGAAGATGTAAGCTTTACGGTGGAAGATGGGGAAATGCTGGTGATCACAGGCCCTAACGGCGGCGGAAAGTCTACGCTGGCGAAGCTTCTTATGGGAATTGAAACCCCGGATAGCGGAAGCATCATTATGGATGGGACGGATATTACTAATTACAGTATCGCCCAGAGAGCAAATGAAGGGATTGGTTTTGCTTTTCAACAGCCGCCCAGATTTAAGGGAATGACAGTCAAAAGACTTCTTTCCCTTGCGGCGGGATATGAATTGCCTGAAAATAAGTGCTGCGATTATTTAAGCGGCGTTGGCTTGTGTGCCAGAGAATACCTGGATCGTGAAGTGGACAACACCTTATCAGGGGGCGAGATGAAGCGTCTGGAAATTGCCACCGTGTTGGCAAAGCCCCATAAATTATGCATTTTTGATGAGCCGGAGGCTGGGATTGATCTTTGGAGCTTTTCCATGCTGGTAAAACAGTTTGAGCAGCTTCATGCAGATAAGAAGGAAAGTCTTATATTAATATCCCATCAGGAAAGAATTATACAGATGGCAGACCGGATCATGGTGGTTAAGGAAGGAAAGATCGAATCCCTGGATGTGAGGGAAAAGGTTTTTCCCAGTCTTATCAATGAAGATATAGGATGTGCCTGCAGGAATCCATCCCACAAAGCATGAATACGGTTTCGATAGAAAGGAAGAGAACAGTGGCAGAGATAGATCAGGTGACAAAGTCTATTCTGGAAAAGATAGACGGCGAAGGCTTTAAGCAGGAGGGGGCTTATAATTTAAGATACAACGGATATTCCCTGTGTCATGGCAATACGGAGCATATAACGATTAAGCGAAAAGAAGATAAGCAGGGAATTGATGTATATATCAGCGGAGAGACCAGGGGCGAGCAGGTTCATATTCCGGTGGTAGTTGCAGCATCAGGAATAACGGATGAAGTTTATAATGATTTTTATATAGAAGATGGGGCGCAGGTTACTATTGTGGCAGGATGCGGTATTCATAACAGCGGCTGCAATGACAGCCGCCATGATGGGATCCATACTTTTCATATCGGGAAAAATGCAAATGTGCGTTATGAAGAAAAGCATTATGGTGAGGGCGAGGGAACCGGAGCAAGGATTTTAAATCCGGTAACTAAGATCATCATGGAGGCACATTCCGTCTTTACGCTGGACACCGCCCAGATCAAAGGGGTGGATTCCACAAAGAGGGAAACAGAAATTATCATGGGGGAGGACACTAAGCTGTTTGTAGTTGAAAAGCTGATGACCCATGGGAAGCAAAATGCAGTTTCCAATATGGACATTTATTTAAATGGAACAGGAAGCTCCGCACAGATCACTTCAAGATCCGTGGCAAGAGGGGAATCTTCGCAGGTCTTTCATCCTAAGGCAATTGGAAACGCTCCCTGTCATGCCCATATCCAGTGCGATTCAATTATTATGGACCATGCACAGGTATGCTCTATTCCGGAGATCGATGCCAAGCATGTTGATGCGGCAATCATACATGAGGCGGCAATTGGAAGGATCAACAATGAACAGATGATCAAACTGAACACCTTTGGTTTGAGTGATGAAGCGGCTGAAGCTGTTATCATAGAAAATTTCCTGAATTAATTATGTCTGATTTATGTGACAGGTGAGTTGTATTA
>USJG01000022.1 GCA_900554925.1 uncultured Lachnospiraceae bacterium | reverse complement strand
GACCATTAAGAAAATCTCATTTTCCTCCGCAATGACAGCTTAGCAATTCCTTTTGTGCAATCTTCCGATTTTAAATTTACCAAGCCCCTTTTGACACTCGAATCCGTATAGGAAATTCCGTTGAAGTTCCTATACGATAAAAAAGACTTTGGGTAGGAACGCGCTGTAGCGGAAAGGCGGGTGTTGTTACGGAAATACAAATTTCAGTGAGGAACCTGGTAGAATTTATTTTACGATCAGGCAATATTGATAACACAAGAGCGGCATCGCCTGACAATGCCATGCAGGAGGGCGGACGTATTCATCGCATGATCCAGAGAAGAATGGGCTCGGATTATCATGCGGAGGTATTTCTGCGCCATATTTTTGAAACGCCCGATTACGAAATACGCATTGAAGGAAGAGCGGATGGAATTATTATTCAGGATTTAAAGCTGGTTACCATTGACGAGATCAAGGGAACTTACAGGGATATACATAAGCTGAAGGAAGCTGTTCCGGTACATTTGGCTCAGGCAAAATGTTATGCATATATTTATGGAAAGCAGAATGGTTTAAAAACGATAAGGGTGAGGCTTACTTACTGCAACATTGATACGGAGGAGATCAGGTATTTTCATTTTGAATATGAAATGGAAGAATTGTCAGAGTGGTTTTTACAGATAATGGAGCAGTACAGGAAATGGGCCGATTTTCAGTTTCAGTGGCAGCGCCTGCGCCAGCAGTCTATTAAGGAACTGGTATTTCCCTTTGAATATCGAAAGGGGCAAAAGGAGCTTGCCGCTTATGTTTACCAGACCATTTATCATAAAAGGAAACTATTTATTGAAGCGCCTACAGGGGTGGGGAAAACAATTTCAACCCTGTTTCCGGCTGTTAAGGCAATGGGAGAAGGGATGGGGCAGAGAATTTTTTACCTGACCGCCAAAACCATTACCAGAACAGTTGCAGAAGATACCATAGAGCTTATGCGTCATCAGGGACTGAAGCTGAAATCGGTCACTCTGACTGCAAAGGATAAAATCTGCTTTATGGAGGAGACGGAGTGTAATCCGGAATATTGTCCTTATGCCAGAGGACATTTTGACCGTATCAATGATGCAATTTATGATCTGCTTACCCATAGCGACAGCTTTAACAGGGAGGCTGTCGTTAAGTTTGCGCAAAAGCATCGGGTATGCCCTTTTGAGATGTGTCTTGATATGAGCCTTTTTGCAGATGCAGTAATCTGTGATTACAATTACTTGTTTGACCCTCACGTATATTTAAAAAGGTTTTTTGCGGAAGGAGTCAGCGAAGATTATATTTTCCTTATAGACGAGGCCCACAATCTGGTGGAGCGGGGGCGTGACATGTACAGCGCAGTCCTTAAAAAAGAAGATTTCCTGACCCTCAAAAAGACAGTGAAGGATTACGACGGCAAAATGTACAGGCAATTGGAACGCTGTAACCGGGAATTGCTGGAACTGAAACGACAATGCGAAAATTACGCTTATCTGGATGATACAGAGACGGCGCCTTTTGTAAGGGATCTGGTGAGGCTTTCGGCTACAATGGAAGCTTATCTGGAGGAACATGAGGAAAGTCCGGTGAGAAAGGACATCCTGGATTTTTATTTTGAAATCTCTCATTTCCTGCTGATTAATGATAAGCTGGATAAAAATTATGTGATCTATACACAGCTGGAGACGGACGGAGGCTTTGTCATTAAGCTTTTTTGCGTCAATCCTTCTAAGAATCTTCGGGAATGTATGATGAGGGGAAGAAGTACCATTCTTTTTTCGGCAACGCTGCTTCCCATTCAATATTATAAGCGGCTCCTGGGGGCAGAGGAGGGAGACTATGAGGTCTATGCCCATTCCGTTTTTGATCCTCGCAAAAAAGGGCTGTTTATTGCGGAAGATGTAACCAGCAAATACTCCAGGAGGTCAGAGGGAGAGTATTACAATATTGCCGCATATATTCACAGGATCGCCATTCAGAGGGAAGGAAATTACATGATATTTTTCCCTTCCCACGCATTTTTGCAGAAGGTATATGATGTGTACAGCCAATATTTTCTGGAAAAGGACCAGACAGAATGCCTTTTGCAGGAAGAGTATATGGATGAAGAAAGCAGAGAGGCATTTCTGGCAAGGTTTGGAGTTGGAGACAGAGAGGGAGAACGGGAAGGAAGGAGAAATACCCTTCTGGGTTTTTGCGTGCTTGGCGGAATTTTCAGCGAGGGGATCGATCTTAAAAATGACAGTCTGATTGGTGTGGTCATTGTGGGAACAGGTTTGCCCCAGGTATGCAACGAGAGGGAAATATTAAAGAAGTTTTTTGATAGCCAGGGAGATAATGGATTTGATTTTGCTTATAAGTATCCGGGAATGAACAAGGTCCTTCAGGCAGCAGGCCGCGTGATCCGTACAGTGGAGGACGTGGGAATCGTAGCGCTTTTAGATGAAAGATTTCTTACGGTATCCTATAAAAGGATGTTTCCCAGAGAATGGGAAGAGTATGAAAGGGTCTCTTTAGAGCAGATAGAAAAAAGAATTGAACGATTCTGGAATGAATGGCTTTAAAATGGCATGTGGAGTTATCCACATGCTATTTGTTTATGGAAAGGAAGATATGCTGACCGCGAAAAGTATGAGCTATAAAAAATTTGACTCCTTTGGATAAAAAAATGCTGAAAAATGAAGGATTGTGGAAAAAATGACGTCGAATTTTTAAGAAAAAAGTAGTTGAGTCATAAAAAATGACATAAATGTCATTGTGGATAACTATGTGGAAATTGGGGATTTCTCTGTTTTTTGCCATTTTTTTGTAAAAACCCTGTAAGTGATTTTTAGTTAAAATTTGAATGAGAGAAATTTCAAAAGTTCAAAAATACTTATCTGGTCAATGAAAACCGGATAAAAATTGACCAAATCAGTACCAAAATAAGAAATGCGGCGTAAACAGAGGATTTTGCAGGGTATGATGAAGAAAAAGGAAGGGCTTTTTAGGCAGGGAGCATATACAGAAAGGTAAAAATATGCTAAAATAATAACATTCTGTAAATAGCAGATAATAGAAATAGGATAAGAAATCAGGAGGCAAAAAATATGTGGGCATATGAAAGTGTTTTTTATCAGATTTATCCCCTTGGCTTTTGCGGGGCCCCCTTTGAAAATGATGGTGTTCTGACAAGCAGGATCAGGAAGGTTGAGGAGTGGATTCCCCATATGAAGCAGCTTGGAATTAACGCTGTTTATTTTTCACCGGTATTTGAATCTGATACCCATGGATATAATACCAGAGACTATAAAAAGATTGACGTACGTCTGGGCACCAATGAGGATTTTAAGGAGGTTTGCGCTAAGCTTCACGAAAATGGCATCAAGGTAGTATTGGACGGTGTATTTAACCATGTGGGAAGAGGATTTTATCAGTTTCAGGATGTGGTGAAAAACAGAGAAAATTCTCCCTATCTTCATTGGTTTCACATTAGTCTGGAGGGAAATTCCAACTACAATGATGGTCTTTGGTACGAAGGCTGGGAAGGGAATTATGACCTGGTTAAACTGAATCTTCAAAATCCTCAGGTAGTGGATCATATTTTAGATGCGGTAAAATACTGGGTAGATGAGTTCGACATTGATGGTCTGCGCCTTGATGTGGCTTATTGCCTTGATGAAAATTTTGTAAGAAGGCTGAGAAGCTTTACAGATGGACTGAAGCAGGATTTCTATCTTTTAGGAGAGATGCTCCATGGAGATTACAACCGTATGGTAAATGATGAAATGCTTCATTCTGCCACCAATTATGAATGTTATAAAGGGTTGTATTCCAGCTTTAACAGCATGAATATGTTTGAGATCGTTCACTCACTGCTTCGGCAGTTCGGGCCGGAGAACTGGACCCTTTATAAGGGAAAACATATGTTGTCCTTTGTGGACAATCATGATGTTACCAGAGTGGCCAGCATTTTAAGCAATGAAAAGCATCTTCCCCTTATTTATGCAATGTGTTTTGGTATGCCGGGAATCCCCTGTATTTATTATGGAAGCGAATGGGGAGCAAAGGCAAATAAAAGTGAAGGTGATCCTGCGCTTAGGGCCAGCTTTCCGGAGCCTGTCTTTAATGAGCTTTCTGAGTGGATCAGTAAGCTTTCCGCTGCCAAGAAGTCATCCAGGGCATTATGCTATGGAGATTTCCGCTCCGTAGTTCTGACAAATAAGCAGTGTATTTTTGAGAGAAAGACGCAGGAGGAAAGAGTATTGGTTGCCATCAATGCGGACAGCGAGCCTTATACTGCCCATTTTGACGCGGGCTGCGGACTGGCCACGGACCTGATCAGCGGAAAAATACATGACTTTGGCGGAGGCAGTACCTTACCCGCCTACAGCGCATATTTCTGGAAGATGGAGAAATAAAAATATAAGATTACTAAATAAAAGGAAATAAGTATAACCGGGGAGCCTGACTGGCAGATGTGCTTCCCGGTTTTTTGTTGTATGATTTGGGTGACAAAAGGTGCTTTTAGAAAGTGTTCCTGGTAGATTGCTCAAAAGGAATTGCACGCTGTCAGCTTCGGAAAATGGATTTTCTAAATGTACTTAAGGAAGTCTGTCTATCTTTACGCAACCATCCGCAATTCGCTATCCAGGCTCATAGCGGACTTTTCGGGACATCCATGTCCCGAAATTGCTGCGCTACTTAAGGCCATTAAGAAAATCTCATTTTCCACCGCAATGACAGCTTAGCAATTTCTTTAGTGCAATCTGCCGATTCCAAATTTACCAGGCACCTTTTGATACCCGAATCATAACAGGAAAATCCGGAGAAATTTCCTGTTATATAAAAACAAGCCCCATCCTGTAAAAAGGACGAGGCCATAAATGCTTCGTTATACCACCTGTTTACTCATACGCACCGGTTATACTACGGTTTAATATGCTTTCCAATAACGGAGGAATCCGGCAAAACTTACTTCAGAAGCTTTCGCTTTTTTCAGTTCGCAGCTCGGAAGTGATTTTCGCTGTTTTCTTACTGGTACCGGCTTTCACCTGCCCCGGCTCTCTGAAACGTTCAAAAAACAGGTACTGTCTTCGTCATTGCTTTTATGCTTTAAAAGGTACAACATTTTTATATGGTTTGTCAAGTATTTATCTAATAGAATTAATTTCCCTTCCCCTATTTTTGCTTTTGCCAATGTCAGGCTTACCAGAAATGTTACCGTCATAAACATCTCCATTTTTTCGAGGCCCCGGATGGTATGCTTTTCAAACTTATAATCCCTGTCTATCCTTCCGTTCATCCGATCAATTCCGCTCCGGTATCCAAAAAATCCGTTTGTCTCCATATTTCGGATGGAAACCGTAACGACTGCTGTTGCGGCTCTTATCATATCCTTTATAAACCATTTCTATCGGTACACCATTTTGGTTGATGAGGGGTGCTTTTCCTTTTTTTGCATTTTTGGTCGCAGTTTTCAGCTTTGGCGAACAGCTTATACATAAAATCTTCCTGTGAGTACCTTTTTCAATCTTTTACCCCCAATTCTGCTTCCAATTTATCGCAGAATGCAAAACATGGCTTTGACTTGTGTTCCTCTGTGTTACCTAAGCAATTCTAGCAGCTCTTCCTTTGTAAAACTACCACTGCCCATTTCTTCTCCCGCCAGAATCTGATCGGCCAGCTCTTTTTTCTTCATTTGCAGCTTAATGATATTTTCCTCAATGGTATCCTTCATAATTAATTTGTATACAGTGACCACATGCTTCTGACCGATACGATGGGCTCTGTCTGTAGCCTGATTCTGCACTGCAAGATTCCACCATGGATCATAATGAATTACAATATCCGCTGAAGTAAGATTCAAGCCTGTTCCTCCTGCTTTAAGCGAAATGCAAAATACGGAGGTTTCATCCCTGTTAAAAGCTTCTACTAACTGATTCCTCTTCTCTTTTGGTGTTGCCCCTGTAAGCGTATAGTAAGAAATTCCTGCATCCTTCATTTTTTGCTGAAGATTTTCCAGCATGGAAGTAAATTGTGAGAATAAAAGAATTTTATGCCCGCCCTCAATGGCATTTTTTAAGAGATCAAGGCATATTTCTGTCTTTGCTGATGAGGCAGAAAAATTCTCATAAACAAGAGCCGGATCACAGCAAAGCTGCCTTAACCGGGTAAGTTCAGACAGAATTTGAATTTTACCATTTCTGAATTCTTCTTCCGTCTGCTTATCCAACATAAGCTTCATACGCTTTACATGCGCATCGTAAAGCTTCCTCTGCTCTCCCTCCATCTGCGCAACGATATTTTCTTCCAGCTTGTCTGGCAAATCCTTAAGCACGTCTTTTTTCAGCCGCCTCAATACAAAAGGTTTTATCATTACACGAAGCTTATTCATTGCCTCTTCACTCTGATTCTGTACTACGGGAAGCTCAATTTCATTTCTGAACCGCTTGTAGGAATATAAAAATCCCGGCATCAGATAATCAAAAATACTATGCAGTTCACTGAGTCTGTTTTCTACCGGCGTTCCGGTAAGCGCAAAATGGCAGGCTGCTGTAATTTCTTTGACCGCTCTGGCTGCCTGCGTATTATGGTTCTTAATATATTGAGCCTCATCAACAATCTGGCAGTAAAAAGAAATCCCCTCATATGCCTCCATATCTCTTTTTAAGAGATCATAAGAAGTAATTAAAATATCTCTGCTCCCGGAATTTTTCACTACCTGCCTTCTTTCCTCTGACTGTGCGGTCACCATATGCACCGGCAGCGCCGGTGCAAATCTTTGAAACTCATTATTCCAATTAAATACCAGGGATGCAGGTGTCACAATCAGACTTCTTCTGTTGTCATCAATCCCTGCCTCCAGAAATTCTGATAATAAAAAAGCTATCACCTGCAGCGTTTTCCCCAATCCCATGTCATCCGCCAAAATACCGCCAAAACCATTTCCGGCAATGGTCTTAAGCCAAAGAAATCCTTTTTTCTGATAATCTCTAAGTGTATTTTCCAGACTTGCAGGAACTTCATAATCACTTTCTTCCACGGTCTTCATATTTTGAATTAATTTAAGAAACTGTTCGTCTCTCGTCATCGGAAAGAAATCATTATCCGCATATTCTTCTTCCAGATAAATCGCCCGATACTTGGGCAATACCACCTTTCCCTTACGAAGCTGCGCTTCCGTTAATCCCATGGCATCTTTCATTTCAATTAATGGCGCAATCTTTTCCTCTGCCACATTAACGAAATCACCGTTTTTCAACCGATAATATTTTTTCTTTTTCTCATATTTTGACAGTATTTCTGCAAGCTGCTCCATGGACATGTTTTCTGTTAAAATACCCAGTTCCAACAACTCTCCAGATAGAGAAACTCCTATTTCCACTTTTGGGGAGGACACTACTTTGATTCTTTTTAAAGCTTCTGATACATATACCTCCCCCAGCTCCTGAAACTTTGGAATCCCTTCTGTCAATAATTCATATAGCTTTTCATCATCCTGTGCAAGAACCATCTGCCCGTTTTTTTCATCATATGCATTAAAATATGATGCCACCAGTTCCTTCATCTGCATTTCTGCTGCTGCATCTCTTGAAAGCTCCGAATTATTTGTCTGTTTATTATAAAGACTGTATTTTGTCTCTCCATACACAGCCATAAGCCTGCAGGTAACAAAATCTTTTTGAGGCGCATCTAAATATACCTCAAAGGAAACAGGAACCACATCATAATCTTTGATATCAAAATCAATCTTTGTACATTCATAGAATCTTTCAAGTACCGGTAAAAGTTCCCTTCCAAAAGCCGGTATATCCTCTTTTTCTATGTATACCTGACGTTCCGGTATTTGTGCCATGCAGGTTATAAAATCTGCAATGGGCTCCAGCTTTTCTTTACTCTCCAGATAGATAAGACCTTCGTTAAAATAAATATAAAACTGCCTTCCTACGAATCCGAACAATCTGTCAATAGAAACTGAAATTCCATTTTTCTTACCTGTTATCTCCATAGTACGGTTTAGAGGCTGATCCGTTATTATCCATGATTTCTCCCCTGTTCCATTCACATTGGCGATAAATTCTCTATTCCCCATTGCCAGAAGAAATCTCTCCAACTCTGAAACAGATAATGGTATTTTTCTAAGCTTAGGTAATACCTGCTGATAAGAATAGCCATAATACCGATACTGCCAATAACGATCCCCATTATCCTTCACCCACTCAACCAGGAATTGTACAAGCTCCTTTGAATCCTCATGAAAGGACTCCATCACATGTACAAAATTCAGCTTTTGCCCATAGGAATATCCGCTTCCCTCCTGAACATTCCGGCAAAATTCAAACACATCCTTAAGCACATACATATGGGAAACTCCAACTTTAAATTCAACGGAAATATCATTACCTGAGCATTCCAGATAAGGCTCAAGCCCGACTTTCCCATACAATTCTTTTTCCTTGAGAGGAAGAAGTTTTTTCGTGCTCTGACGTTCTAAAAGTCTTTTTATGGCAGGTGTAGTCTCAAATGCCGCTCTTTCGACTATTCCTCGCCGCATATTCCCGTCAGCACCTCTTTTCTTTATGTAATCACTGATGTGCATATGCCGGTCTTCATAATCCATATATTTAAGCAAGGCAGCCACGCAATGTTTGCAAATGCCTGCATAACTGTAAAAAGCCGGACATTCACAGTAACTGTCGACCAAATCATCAAAAAGGGAATTATATCTGATCTCTACATCATATTTTTTTCTCCCACTTCCCTTTACCAGTGCCTGAATGATAATATTGTCCTCGTCCTCTTCATCTACTCTGAATTCCAGAACCTGATCCTGATGATATAATTCCAGGCCACGGCTATACGTCATAGAACCTGTATAGCTTTTAATCTTTTGTTTATTCAACATGACAGTCTCCTTATATCCTGATATTTCTATAATACTTTTATCACATATTTCTTTCAACCAGTTTTTTATTACTCTTTGATACAATTACACAATTTTTATATCCCAGTTCATTTACCGCCCAGTCGGTTACCAAAGCTCCCTGCATGTCGTCACTGTTCAGTACACGAAATGTATAATCTCCTGCATCATTTATTTCCTGGACCGCCTGCTGTGCTGTGTAAGCCCCGCCATGGCTATTGATGCATTAAGTAGTAATAAAAATAGTTTTTTCTTCATAACTTCTCCTCTCTAACCGGCTTTCTTTGCCGATTAAAAAAAGACATTTGGGATTTATTTCCGCAAACGTCTTCGTTTTCTTTACCGTATTCTTTCATTCAACTAAGCTTAATTGTCTCAACAAAGCATTTGCCTTGCTGGATGGTGCTATCCTACATCTTTTATTTTTTACTGTCAACGCAAATCGAAACATTCACGACATTATCGTTTTAAAAACTATAATGTCGTTTTATGTTTTTTCATCTTTTCTTACGAAAATTTTACTGCCTGTTTTCCCTGATTTTTGCCAAATAATAATATTTTTTGGTAATTTTAATAATTTTTTTGATATTTTCGGCTAATTATAGAGCAATCTGCTTGTTTTTTTCAAGTAAGCGTTATACTATAATTAACAGAAAATAAGAAAGCAGGAGAAGATATGTCCATCACCATCAAGGACGTTGCAAAAGAAGCCGGCGTTTCTATTGCAACAGTTTCAAAGGTAATCAATCATAAGCCTTCCATATCAGAGGCCACCAGAGCACATGTTATAGAGGTCATAGAGCGCCTGAATTATCATCCCAACGCGCAGGCCAGCAATTTTGCCCAAAAAAAATCAAAAAATGTTATTTTTCTTGCTGTTACCGAAAAGCATACCGCATTTCACAATCCTCATATGTTTGAGATTTTATGCGGCGCTCAAGGCAAGATCAGGGAAAAGAAATACAATTTCAGCTTCATCGGTTCCCCTTCCAGAGACGCTGCCTATGAGGAAGCTGTAGAAATCATCGGCACAAGAGCCGCAGACGGCCTTATCATCCATGGTTCTGCAACTACGCCTGCTCTGGCTAAGCTGCTTGTCAATACTAATTTTCCGCACATAATTATCGGAAGGCCTCCTTTTTCAACCACTACCTGCTGGATCGATATCAACAATCATGTTTCAGGAGAAATGGCCGCAAAATACTTAAATAGCTGCGGCTATTTTCAAATTGCCTTTATTGGCGGCCCCATAACAGATGAGATTTCAAGACATCGGCTGAAGGGCTTTGTTTCTTCCATGCATTTAAAGGGGATCACTGTTCCCGATTCCTTTATTAAATACGGAACCTACAGCAAGGACAGCGGTTTTCATATGATGGAGGAGCTTCTTCGCAGCAGCCATCTTCCGGATGCTGTCATCTGTGAGAACAATCAGATTGCCATGGGCGCTGCCAGCGCAATCAGAAAGCACGGCATGACAATTCCAGATGATATTGGCGTAATCACCTTTGATGACTATCCTTTATCACAATTAATTGATCCTCCCTTAACCGTTGTGGACATTGACGTAAATGAAATGGGCAGGCAGGCCGCCTCTATTTTAGTAAAAAAAATTAAAAATCCCGAATTGCATATTCAATCCTTTCTCACTCTCCCGACACTGATTATCCGTTCCTCCACCAGAAATCCCAGGACCACTGCAATAGGTAACGCATAAAGAAACAAAGTGTCGCTTGCGACACTTCGCGCGCGAGCGGATGCGTATGCATAACTACCTCTCCGCGAGAAGCGCATCCCGCCCGGAGGGCTTTTGTATAACAGGAAAATCCGGAGGAATTTCCTGTTATATAAAAAAGACGACAGCCTGCGCTGCCGCCTTTTAAACAATTATAAATCTTCAATTAGCCTTCAATAGCAATTCTTTTCCGGCTTTCAACCGCAGCCGCATCTTTTTTGGGAATCTGAAGCTTCAAAAGCCCATCTTCAAATCTGGCTCTGATGTCCTCTTCTCTGACTGCGTCACCTACATAGAAGCTTCTGGAACAACTGCCATAATAACGTTCTCTGCGGATATAATTTCCTTCCTTGTCCTCTTTATCTTTGTCAAGACCCTTTTCCGCACTGATGGTAAGATAGCCATCCTCCAGATGCGCGGAGATTTCATCTTTCTTAAATCCCGGCAGATCAATGGCCACTTCATACCCGCCATCTGTCTCCTTCACATCTGTTTTCATCATATTCTTTCCATGCTTACCATACAGAGGATTTTTCTTTCCGAAAAATTCTTCCTCCCATGGAAAATTCATCATCTCATCAAATAAGTTTTCTCCAAAAATACTAGGCATCATCATAAGTCATTCCTCCATTCTTCTAAGACATTTCATATGCCTGTTATATTTAAGAAAGAGAGTTTAATTTTTATTCCCTTTCTTTTGTTCTATCCGTACTATAACACATATTATTAGCACTGTCAATAGGTGAGTGCTAATTTCACACTTTTTTCACATTTTGGGTTCGGGTATCAAAAAGTGCCTGGTAAATTTGGAATCGCAGATTACTCAAAAACAGAGGTAATCTCAGGACTTTCCAGTCTCGAAATTACCTCCGCTTAAATTTATTAAATTTACAAAAGGAGCTGTCGCTAAATCTCAATTAATTCATATTCTCTGCTTCCAATTCCAAGTTCTTCCGCATGCTCCACGCAGCTTTTCCAGTTGGTCTGGGGCGCCGAATCCATAAAGTGGTCATGGTGAACATGAGGCATTCTGTCTAACTGGCTTCCGGCAATCACTGGCTGCTTATTTACCGCGTCCGCACAGGCAACGTCCAGCGCCACCGGATCAAAGGAGGCAAACATTCCCACATCCGGCACAATGGGAATATCGTTTTCTGCGTGACAGTCACAGTTAGGTGAAACGTCTACCACAAGGCTGATATGGAAATGTGGTCTGCCTTCCAGTACCGCTTTGGAGTACTCCGCAATTTTATAATTTAAAATATCATTGCTTTCATCGCTGGCAGCGCAGACCGCATCCATAGGACATACACCAATGCAGCGTCCGCAGCCTACACATTTATCATGGTCAATAGATGCCTTTTTATCTGTAATGGACGGCGCGTCATGGGCGCAGATTTTTATACAGCGCCCACAGCCAATACACTGCTCCTTATTTATGTATGGTTTTCCTGCACTGTGCATCTCCATTTTTCCGGCTCTGGAGCCACAGCCCATGCCGGTATTTTTAAGCGCTCCGCCAAATCCGGTTGCTTCATGGCCTTTAAAATGATTTAAGGAAATAAATATATCCGCGTCCATGACCGCACGCCCGATTTTTGCTTCCTTAACGTACTGGCCGCCCTCCACAGGCACCAGTTCCTCATCTGTCCCTTTCAGTCCGTCTGCAATGATTACATGGCATCCTGTTGAAAAGGGGGAAAATCCATTTGTATAGGCAGCATCCAGATGGTCTAATGCGTTTTTTCTTCCTCCCACATAAAGCGTGTTGCAATCTGTCAAAAATGGCTTCCCACCAAGCTCCTTTACCACCTTTACTACTACCGCCGCGTAGTTGGGACGAAGGTATGCCAGATTTCCCGGTTCTCCGAAATGAATTTTAATTGCAGTATATTTATTTTGAAAATCAATATTACCGATACCGGCAGTTTTTATTAATCTTTCCAATTTTTGCGGTAAGTTTTCAGAAAAAGATGTTCGCAGATTGGTATAGTATACTTTTGACTTCTCCATAATTGGCCTCCTGATGAATGATTTGATCTATCATTTAAAGTATAATATACGGATAAGATTTTTGCCAGTGGTACTGAGTTAAATTGTGCTGAATTTGTTTTGAAAATACACTTTTATAAAAATGGCACCATATATACTGGAATATAATGAATACCATTTTCCCATTTGTAATCTTTAGTATGAAC
This sequence comes from uncultured Lachnospiraceae bacterium, assembly GCA_900554925.1. Taxonomy (GTDB): domain Bacteria; phylum Bacillota; class Clostridia; order Lachnospirales; family Lachnospiraceae; genus Suilimivivens. The sequence continues at coordinate 9,788 of USJG01000022.1, read as the reverse complement.
CACATATTTATCTTTGATTCGACTACTAAATTTGTCACAAAACATATCAAGTGATTTATGGCCTCTATAATTACCTGATTTAACCTCGATCGGACTTATCTTATCCCCCACCGAAATCAAAAAGTCAATCTCATATAAATGATGTGATGTTTCACTTTCCATAGTATAATAAAATAGGTTATTTCCCTTTGCCAATAACATTTGCGCTACAACATTTTCATACACATAGCCAAGATTTGCATCAAGTCTATCTAAAAGAAGTTTGTTGTAAATTATATTTTCAGTATAATCCTTATCCCTAAATGCAAGTGTCACAAACAATCCCACATCAGATGCAAATAATTTGTATCGTCCCACATCCTTTGTTAGTGCCATTCCCACTCCGGGATTGTTTGCATGATAAGCAATGTTGACGGTAAATGAACTTAGCATATCTGGTATCAGTTCATACACTTGTAAACTTCTTATCCCTTCTCTTGCACTGGCTAAAACATATCTGGATGCGTTGCTGCTAAGATTTGCTGGAATGGCATCATATATATCACTTGCCAGACCAGTTCTGTCTATCTTCATAAAATCTTCTTCATATAAATCAACAATTTCTCGTTTAGTCTCATCAACAGCCTGAAGATTATTCTGTTCAATATATGTCTCTATCGCCTGTGGCATCCCGCCAACAAGCATATACAATCTGAATATCCGCATTAAATTACGATGCATCGCATTTCCAGCTGATTTCTTATTTCTTAAAAGTAATTTAATCGTATCAATAGTTATATCATCATTAATAGCCCATAAAAACTCTTCAAAATCCATAGGATACATTGATATTTTATGTTCTTCACTGGGAATTAAAATATCTCGTGTATTTTTCCTGATCGACAACAACGACCCTGTTTCAATATATTTATACCTTCCATCAGCTACCAGATATTTTATAGCCTGCCTGGCCTTAGGCAACAACTGAACTTCATCAAATATAATTACTGATTCTTTTTCATACAATCTAATTCCTGTCAACTGCTGCAATTGCAAAAAGAAGAAATCCAAATTGTAAGTATCATCAAACAATTCTATAATTTCCTTACTCGTATGCGCAAAGTCAATAAGAATATATGATTTAAATTCCCTCTTCGCAAATTCCTCTGCTATAGTTGATTTTCCCACGCGTCTTGCACCTTTTATCAAAAGAGCATATTTATTACTATACTTTTCTTTCCATTCAAGAATCTCATCATAAATTTTTCTTCTAAAAACAATATCTTTCATACCTCCATACGCCTCCTACAATAATAGCATAACGCAAATCCCCATTCATGTAAACACCAATTTAACGCAAATCCCCGTTTACTTTGTATCCAAACTCCACGAAATCCCCGTTAATCCGCATCAACCTGCACTGTCCCGATCATCTGACTAATGCAAAGCATTCATCTCCTTTTATCTGAATCCGTCCCGATCATCTGACTAATGCTTTGCATTAGTCAGATGTCCGGCTTGCGCCGGATAGCAAGCAGAAAGGCTGCACTTATAAGTAAGCAAGCTTACTTATAAGTGCAGTCTTTCTGCTTGTTGCCCGGACTTAATGCACCAGCATATTTTCGATAAATATGCCATAGCCTTTTGTTGGATCCTGGACGAGGACGTGGGTGACAGCGCCAACTAATTTGTCATTTTGGATAATGGGACTGCCGCTCATTCCCTGGACGATGCCGCCTGTGGCTGCAAGCAGCTCCGGGTCAGTGATTTCAAGTACGATTCCCCTGTTAATGTTGTCATTTTCCAAATTAATATCTATGATTTCCACATCATAGGTCTGTGTGTCTCCTCCCAAGGAACAGACGATTTGGGCAGGGCCTTTTTTAATTTCCTGCTTTAAGCCAATGGGAAGGTAATCGTAGCTTGCCGACTGTGCAGTTTCAGGAGTACATATACCAAATATGCCTCTGATGGTATTTGCTGTAATATCTCCCATAATATTATTGTCATCATATTCTATAAAACCTGTCAGTTCTCCGGGGGAACCGGTAGTACCTCTTGTGATGCCTATAATTTCAGTGTGATACAAAGTTCCTTTTGACAGGGTCATTAATGTGCTTGTATCAATATCATTGATTCCATGACCGAGGGCGCCAAAGCATCCCTGCTTATCAATGTAGGTCATGGTTCCCACTCCCTGGGCATTATCCCTGATCCATATCCCCATTTTGTACTCTCCGTTCTGATTAAGCTCCGGGCGCGCTTTTACATCAATAAGCGCATCACCCCTTTGTAATTTAAATACCATTTCCTGGCCTTCGCTGTGACTGATCATTTCAATCAATTCTTTTTTTGATGTAACTTCTTCATCATTAACTTCTAAAATATAATCCCCTACCTGAAAAATATATTTCCCTGGATTGTATTTTTGTCCATCCTCTCCCTCAAACTCTCCAATACCAACAATTAAAACTCCTTGTGTTTTCACATAAATGCCAATAGGAATCCCCGCAGGCTTCAGCATAATATCCTGAATAACCTCAACGTCTACTTCCTTAAGGGGTATCATTCCAAATAACTTAAGTTCCAGCTTATACTGGTCAATCTGATTTGCCTTTACCGTAACAGGCCTGCTAAAATCTATAGAAAGACTGTTGTTTGTATCCACACTTGCGTTAACTCTTCCGCTTACCTCCACTGCCTCCCTGTACAGTTCTCCGGTGGCAGGTATATTAAAATTAAGTTCCTGATCCACCCCGGCTTTGATCATAATGGTGGACGGAACACTGAGCCACATATAATAATAAATGGAAAGTATCACTGACACGATTCCAAAGGTCAGCATTATATATAAAAATCTTCTATAGATCACAACCCCGCTATGCTTCGATTCATTTATACGTTCCAAGTTTCCACATCCTTTATTTTTAATTGTGCACATTTTCTGCTTCTTAGAAATTACCATGCTGTGAAGCGAAAAAAGGACATACAAGCGTATGTCCTTTTTAGTATGTGAAAAACTTTAAATTTTACTTTCACAATTTTATTTTTTCTCTTCCAAATGTTACTATAAAAAATATTTTCATCTGGAATTTTACTGGCTTCCTTTTACTTTATGGGCAGTCTCCTTCATTTCTTTTGCGTTTTCCATAACTGCCTGGGTCAATTCTCCACTGCCTAAAAGTCTTGCCAGTTCCCTTAAGCTTTCCTCTTCTGAAAGCTGTCTTATATCTGTCACAGTTCTTTCCTCCTTCACGCCTTTTTCAATAAGAAAATGGGCATCCGCCATGGAGGCGATCTGTGCCAGATGAGTAATGCAGATGATCTGATGATTTTCTGAAAGTTTTCCCAGCTTTTCCGAAACCTTCCATGCAGTTTTTCCGCTGATTCCAGTGTCAATTTCATCAAACACCAGCGTATCCGTTTCATCCTTGTCCGCAAATACGGTTTTAAAAGCCAGCATAATGCGCGAAAGCTCGCCGCCGCTGGCAATCTGCCATAAAGGCTTTAATTCTTCACCGGGATTGGTAGAAATCATAAATTCTACTTTATTATATCCATCCTGGGAAAATTCCTGCTCATTCTCGGTAATTTCAATGGCAAATTCAACGTTGAGAAAATTCAAATCTATCATGGCAGCTTTTAATTTTTCCGTCAGCGGACCTGAAGCCTTCTTTCTCAACTCTGAGAGTCTTCCGCACACAGAGAGAATCTCGCTCTTCTGCTCCTGCATCTTTTGACGAAGCATTTCTATATAATCCTCATAGTGATTTAATTTTTCAAGTGCCTGTTGCTTTTCTTCCTGGGTCTTTAAAATATCGGCGATCGTATCTCCATATTTGTTCCTTAAATGATTCAGAACGTTCAGGCGCTCTTCCAGGCGCTGAAATTCTTCCTCGTCAAACTCAAGACCGTCCCTGTACTCTGTTATTGCCCTGTTAAAATCATTTAAAAGATCATCAATATCTGTAAGCTGGGAAATAAGAGGCTGACTTTCCCCGTCATAAGCTCCCAGGGCTTTTAATTCCCGAAGAGCATATCCCACCGCACTCCCGGCACTGCCTTCCTCTTCATATCCGGTAAGCCCATGTACGGCAAATACAATTTCCTTCATCTTTTTGGAATTGATCAGCTTCTGATATTTTTTTTCAACCTGTTCATCACTGACCAGGTCTAAGCCGACATCTTCAATCTCTTCTATCTCAAACGCAAGGAGCTGCGCCTCTCTGACCCTCACTGCTTCATCCATATTCTGGTTTTCCAATTCTTCGCAGACTTTGCGGTAATCGGCCAGGCTGCTTCTTAGCTGTTCTTTTAACCCTGCTGCTTCCTCGCCTATATAGTCGTCCAGCATCTTTTTGTAAGCCGCAGGCTTTAACAGCGACTGATGTTCGTGCTGTCCGTACACATCAATAAGACAGCCAGCCAAAGCTTTGATCTGACCGGAGCTTACCGTCTCCCCATTGACTTTGCAGATGCTTCTGCCGGGCATGATCTTTCTCTGCAAAAGAAGCGTTCCATCCTCTTCTACAGCAAGATCCATATCCCTTACTTCCTTCTGCTGTCTTTCATTTAAAGAAAAAACCAGCTCCACAAGAGCATAATCTGCACCTGTACGGATGTAATCTTTATCCGCCTTGGCTCCCAGCGCCAGATTAACAGAACCAATGACAATAGATTTTCCCGCACCGGTTTCACCGGTCAGTATATTCATTCCCGGTAAAAATGTTACCTCCTGTTCATCAATTAAAGCCAGGTTTTTTACGTGTAAACTTTCAAGCATATTACTTCCTCCTTACGCCCTTCTCTCAAGCGCATGGTCGGTTACTCTTCAAGTACGTTACGGATTTTATCCATAACAGTCTGTGTATCCTCCACGGTTCTGACTGCCATCATAATCGTGTCATCTCCGGCAATGGAACCTACAATTTCCTTTAATTTCATGGCATCTATGGCCGCCGCTACTGCCATGGCCATACCTGATACCGTTTTAACCACAAGAATATTCTGCGCCATATCCATAGAAACAAATCCATCCTTTAGTACCCGTATGTATTTATCACTTAAATAGTGGTCGCTGTGCACTAAAACAGCATATTTCTGTCTGCCGTCTCCTATGGGCACCTTAGAGAGCTTAAGCTCCCTGATGTCTCTTGAAACCGTTGCCTGCGTAACCGCATAACCGGCCTCTTTCAATTTATCCGCCAATTCTTCCTGGGTTTCTATTTCAAATTCTTCCACCAGCTCTTTTATCTTCTGATGCCTGCTTTTTTTCATAATTATCCCATGCCTTTCAATTAGAAAATATAACGTAGACCGCCATAAGCTAATCGCTCATCTTTCTATGAAGCACCTCAAGAAAGCTTGCCTGGCTCAATTTCACGATCCCTGTTGTTTTTTCTGATTTTCGGATTTCTATTTTTTCGCCTGTTCGCAGCGCCACCTTATGGCTTCCGTCAAATATGGCTTCAACCTCCTGGGTATCTCCATCCCGTCCCTTTTCTATTTCTACTGTAATCACATCCTCAGAAGATAATACTATGCTTCTGCTTTGCATGGAATGTGGACAAATGGGGGAAAGCACAATTAAACTGGCCTTGGGCTCTACAATAGGCCCTCCCGCTGAAAGGCTGTACCCGGTTGAACCGGTAGGCGTACATACGATCATGCCATCCGCATGGTAATGGTGAAGAAATTTTCCATTCACATAAATGTTAAAATTAATAATCTGAAGGGAACCCTTTCTGGTAATTACAATGTCATTCAGCGCCCTTGCAGTATCTTTGATGCTCTCTTCTCCGTAACTTTTCCCTACAAGCATCATACGCTTTTCTATTTCATAATCATTCTGGATCAGTTTATCCAGAGAGGCTTCTATCCCTGACTTATTCACTTCAGCCAGAAATCCCAGCGTACCTAAATTAATTCCCAGAAAGGGAATATCTTTTTCCGCCAGGTCTATTACTGCCTGCAGCAGGGTTCCATCCCCTCCCAGCACAATAATACAGTCTATATCCTCGCTGATCTGCTCTTTATATGTATATCCCTCTTTATCCGGTCTTTTCGTTCCCATATCCACAATGCAGGTCTTTCCCTGCCGGATCAGATATTCTCTGATAGAATAAGCAGTTTTTAACTCTGCGTCCTTAGTCGGATTGGTAATCACGTAAAAATGCTCCATATTATTCCTCGTTTTACACCTTAAGTGCCAATGAAATTCCTCTATAAATCCAGGCTTCCATGAGCCCCAGAGACAGTTTCCGCAATCAGGTCAGATACTCCCTTCTGCCAGGAATATCCTTTTCTTTCCATTATAATATCTGTCAGTACAGCTTCTGCCTCCTGTTCAGTGATGGCAAGCGTATTTTTTAATTTTTCCTGATTTTTCCTTATATGGACCAGATATTCAATATTCCCTTCGGGCCCCTTAATCGGTGAAAAATCCAAATGCAGAATATCAAAGCCAATATAATCTGCATAATCGATGATTTTCCTTATAACTTCCTCATGAATTTCAGGTTCACGCACGACTCCCTTTTTTCCCACCTTATCCCGGCCAGCCTCAAATTGCGGTTTGATCAGACAGACCATTTCTCCCGTTTCTTTTAAAAGCGCTCTTGCTGGCAGCAAAATTTTGGTAAGGGAAATAAAGGAAACATCCACAGATGCAAAATCCAGTTTTTCCTGAATATCTTCCGGCATCATATATCTGAAGTTTGTCTTTTCCATACAGACAACCCTCTCATCATTCCTGAGCTTCCAGTCAAGCTGTCCATGTCCGACATCCACAGCATATACCTTCCTGGCACCATTTTGCAGCATACAATCTGTAAAGCCTCCGGTAGACGCCCCAATATCCATACAGACTGCTTCTTTCAGCTTCACACCAAACCTGTCTATCGCCTTTTCCAGCTTAAGCCCGCCCCTGCTGACATATTTCTGATGATTACCCTTTACTTCCATATGTATTTTATCCGGGTCAAACAGGGCACCGGCCTTGTCCTCACGCTGCCCGTCTATAAATACGCTGCCGGACATGATAATGGCTTTCGCCTTTTCTCTGGACGAGGCATATCCCCCCTTAACAAGCAATATATCAAGTCTTTCTTTCATTATTCCTTTTCTAATTCCTTCTTAATTCTATCCGCAATTCTTTCGGCGCTGATACCAAGTTCCTGTTTCAGCAGATCTACATTACCATGTTCTACATATTCATCAGGAATGGCGATCTGCAAAAGCCTTGCTCCTGTATCAAGACCATCCACAGCTTCTCTGACTTTTTCCCCATATCCGCCGCTGGCAACATTTTCTTCCATGGTAACTACAAGTCTGTGGTTTTCAGCCGCCCAGGTTACCGCCTCTAAATCAATGGGCTTTACAAATCTGGCATTGATAACGCTGCATTTATGGCCGGCTTCATTCAGCATCTCCTTAACCTCCTGGGCGGTTTTAACCATGCTGCCCACTGCCATTAAACAGACCTCCCCTTCCGCATAAAGGAGCTCCGCCTTTCCAAGCTCAATTGCTGCCCGATACTCCTTAAGCCCTGCATATGCCTCTCCCCTGGGGTAACGGATTGCAATTGGTTTTCCAAAATTAATTGCAAATTTCATCATGTCGGAAAGTTCCCATTTGTTCTTGGGAGCCAGAATATGCATACCGGGAATAGAGGATAAATAGGACAGATCAAAAATACCCTGATGCGTCTCTCCGTCACTTCCTACCAATCCGGCCCTGTCAATGGCAAAGACCACCGGAAGATTCTGTATGCATACATCATGAAGTATCTGATCATAGGCTCTCTGCAGAAAAGAGGAATAAATTGCCACCACAGGCTTTAAGCCGCCTGCCGCCAGTCCTGCTGCAAAGGTAACCGCATGCTCTTCCGCAATTCCCACGTCAAAGAAGCGGTCAGGGTACATATTTCTAAACCGCTTTAATCCGGTTCCGTCAGGCATGGCCGCCGTAATGGCAACTACCTTTTCATCTCTTGCCCCAAGCTTGGTCATAACTGTAGAAAAAACATCTGTGTAATTTGCTGTGTTTCTTGGCCTGGTAGGCAGACCGGTTTCTATATCAAAGGGTTCCGCCCCATGAAATCTGGCAGGATGACGCTCCGCCGGTGCAAACCCCTTCCCCTTTTGTGTGATCACATGAACAATTACCGCATTTCTGATCCTTCTGGCTTCCTGAAATACCCGCACCATTTCCCAAATATCATGTCCATCTACAGGTCCTAAATAGGTAACTCCCATATCTTCAAAAAACATCCCCGGCACAACCAGCTGCTTAAAACTGCTTTTGACCTTGCGAATGCTTTCCACAACCTTGTTTCCTCTTGGAATATCCTTTAAGGTATTATACACTCCCTCCTTGATATCCAGATAAGCATTGGCTGTCCTGACGTTGTTTAAATATTTTGATACACCGCCCACATTTTCTGATATGGACATATTGTTATCATTAAGCACTATAATAAAATTAGTCTCCAGCTTGCCTGCATTGTTTAATGCTTCATAAGCCATGCCGCCGGTCAGGGAGCCATCTCCAATAACAGATACTACCGTATGACCACCTCCCTGTATATCCCGTGCCTTTACAAGACCTAACCCGGCAGAAATGGAAGTTGAGCTGTGCCCTGTATCAAAACAGTCGCAATCGCTTTCCTTTCTCTTAGGGAATCCGCTCATTCCGCCAAACTTACGTAAGTTCTCAAATCCTTCTCTTCTTCCTGTTAAAAGTTTATGGGTATAAGACTGATGCCCCACATCCCAGATCAGCTTATCCTCCGGGAGATTTAAAAATAAGTGCAGTGCCATGGTAAGTTCCACTGCGCCCAGATTAGAGCCTAAATGCCCTCCGGTATGAGAAATTTTTTCTATTAAAAAATCTCTTATCTCCTGTGCAAGCTCTTTATAATCCGCTGGATCTATATTCTTAATATCATTGACGCCTTTAATGCGATCAAGCAACATGATCTACCCCTCTTTTCTTCCGTCTTGCCTTTTGCTTAGACTTACTTTTTTCTGGTGATCAAAGAGTCTACCAGTTCTTCTAAAAAGCCATTTTTATTATTAAAAGAGCCAAGTATGGCAAGCGCTTCCCCTGACAGTCTCCTTACTTCTTTTTCGGACTCTTCCAGTCCATGGAGCGTTACATAAGTCAGCTTATTGTTCTTTTCGTCACTGCCAACCGGCTTCCCCAGAATCTCTGTGGTACTGGTAATATCCAGAATATCATCCTGTATCTGAAAGGCAATTCCTATATTATAAGCAGCCTTTTCCATTGCTGCCACTGCCTCATCATCTGCTCCTGCCAAAACAGCGCCTATCATCATAGCCGCCTGTATTAACGCTGCTGTCTTATTCTCATGAATAAACAAAAGAAGCTGCTCCGTCATCTGCTCTCCCGACTCCGCTTCAATATCGGCACACTGGCCTCCGATCATGCCATAGATGCCTGCTTTACGCCCTAAAATTTTAAGTGCTTCTGCTGCACGCTTCATGGCATCATAATCTCCAGCCAGGTCAAAAGCCAGGGCCGCTGTTTCAAAAGCAAGGTTAAGCAGACCATCCCCTGCAAGTACAGCCATCCCATCTCCATAAACCTTCCATGTGGTCCTGCGCCCTCTTCGATATTCATCATTATCCATGGCAGGCAGATCATCATGTACCAGAGAATAATTATGAATCATTTCAAGGGCCGCCATAAAAGGCTCCACCATCTCTCCGGTTCCGCCAAAGAGCCGGAAGCTTTCTTCCATCAATATGGGCCTGAGTCGTTTGCCGCCGGCCATCACACTATAGTTC
>USJG01000021.1 GCA_900554925.1 uncultured Lachnospiraceae bacterium | reverse complement strand
TATTCAGGTATGGCTTCATCCGGAGGATTATGCAAGCGGAGATGGCTATCAGACCCTGCAGGCTTTGTATGCAATAGGCTCCGGCGGGATTCTTGGAAAGGGTTTAGGCCAGAGCATGCAGAAGCTTGGATTCCTTCCGGAAGCCCAGAATGATATGATTTTTTCCATTATCTGTGAAGAACTGGGGTTATTTGGAGCGATCTCCATTTTGCTCATGTTCATTCTGCTGATCTGGAGATTTATGGTAATAGCCAACAATGCCCCGGATTTGTTTGGAGCCCTTTTGGTAGTGGGCGTCATGGGGCATATTGCAATACAGGTTATTTTAAATGTGGCGGTTGTAACCAACACCATTCCCAATACCGGTATTTCACTGCCCTTTATCAGCTATGGCGGTTCTGCGGTTTTGTTTTTGCTGATAGAAATAGGGATCGTCTTAAGCGTGGGCAAGGGGATCAGACTGAAAGATTTATAGTACAAGATGCGTTTTCCTTTTCTTTACATACATTAGAATAGGTCTAACTTTTAAACCGGAAGGCGGAAGGTGAAAATTTGGATGCTATTCATATTCGAGGAGGAAATGCACTTTTTGGAGAAACAAAAATACAGGGTTCCAAAAATGCAGTGCTGCCAATACTGGCAGCAGCACTTTTGACACAGGATGTCTGTATCATAGAAAATTGCCCGCATATTTCAGATGTGCAGCATATGCAGCAGCTGCTTCAAAGTATTGGATGCAAAGTTGATCTTACAGACCATACTCTTACCATCGATACCAGAAATGTATCGGAGGATACCATGGCAGGAGAAAACGTTACAGGTATGCGGTCCTCGATTATGCTGCTGGGCGCAATGCTTGGCAGGCTGGGAGAGGTCACCATGGATTATCCGGGCGGATGTGTTATCGGGGAACGTCCCATTGATCTGCATTTGAACGCGCTTCGCAGAATGGGAGTTTCGGTCTATGAAAGAGAGGGCAGCTTTACAGCAAGGGTTAAGAATCTTGAAGGCACAGTCTTAAGGCTTCCCGTCTCCAGCGTGGGAGCTACGGAAAATATTATCCTTGCAGCAGTGATGGCAAAAGGAGTAACGGTCCTTCAAAATGCAGCAAAGGAGCCGGAGATCGTCACGCTGTGCGAGTTTCTTACAGAGGCGGGCGCAGTGATAGAAGGAATCGGCGGAGCAGTCCTGATCATACAAGGGGGGCATGCCCTTCACGGAATAAGGTTTCGCATTCCCGCTGACCGAATTGTGGCAGGCACTTACCTGATGAGTGTTCTGGGGGCAGGAGGCCATATTTTTCTGGAGGATGCACCGGTGGCACAAATGCGGAGTATGCTTAAGGTGGCAGAGGATATCGGTGCAGAAACCAATATTTCCAGAGAAGGACTGATGATCATTGCCCATGAGAATAAAAGAGCGATCCCCTTTTTAAAGACGGAGATTTATCCCGGATTTCCCACAGATATGCAGTCAATCCTTATGGCCGCCCTTACTACAGTACAGGGAATCAGCGTGATCGAAGAAACAATTTTTGAAAACAGATTCCGCATCATACCTGAGCTTCGTAAAATGGGAGCCTGTATTGAACAGCAGGGGAAGCGTCAGGCGGTAATTGTGGGCGTTGACAGCCTCCTTGGATGTGAGGTTAAGGCAGAAGAGCTGCGGGGAGGTGCCGCACTGGTAGTTGCAGGGTGTATGGCGCTTGGAGAAACAATTGTTAAGAACCGGCATTTTATCGAGCGTGGTTATGAGGATATTTGCCGGGATTATCAAAACCTTGGAGTAAATATATATACCGGATAGCAGAGCAGAATGAGTAAGAAGAAACTGAAAAAGAAGAAACAGACCCAAAAACTGTATATTTCCAATTATAAAAGCCTGTTTATCATAGGCGGTATGGTGTTGTTCCTTGTGATTGCCCTTTTAGCAGCCTATTTCTATATTATCAGAAATTACACGGTTACCACAATCTATGTGGAAGGGAATATCCATTACACCAATGAAGAGATTATAGATATGGTAATGGAAGGGCATTATGGGAATAATTCCCTTCTTTTATCCTTAAAGTATAAGGACAAGAGTATCGTGGGAGTTCCTTTTATAGAGAAGATGGATGTGTCGGTACAGGATCCCCATACCATTAAAATAGAAGTATATGAAAAAGCACTGGCCGGATATGTAGAGTATCTGGAAAGATATATGTATTTTGACAAGGATGGCATCGTGGTGGAAAGCTCCAAAGAAAAGACTGCGGGCATCCCTATGGTTACCGGGCTTGAATTTGATCATGTGATCCTGTACGAGCCGCTTCCCGTTGAGGATAAGGAAATATTTACCAAAATTTTAAGTATTACCCAGCTGGTTAATAAGTACAACCTTTCTGTGGACAGGATCTATTTTGGCAAGGACGACTCCCTGACCCTGTATTTTGAGGAGGTTAAGGTAGCGCTTGGAATTGGAGATAATCTGGACGAAAAGGTTATGAAGCTTCAATATATGCTCCCGGAGCTTGAAGGAAAGAGTGGAACTTTAAGGATGGAGAATTATACGGAAGAAACGAAAAATATATCATTTGAACCGGATTGATAGTTATAACAGTATTTGAAAAAAAACAAAAAACTGAAATTTGTGGTTGATAATTCAAAGAAAAGATTATATGATAGACTATATGAGCCAAAAGAACGTCTTGCGGAGTGGGTCAAAGCTTCGCCTGATGGCTGATATATATTTGGATTAGTATGTTGTGGGAATGATAAGGAGGAAGTACCCTTGCTGGAAATTAAGACTAACGACGCTGAATCTGCTGCCAAAATCATTGTGATTGGTGTTGGCGGGGCAGGTAATAACGCTGTAAATAGAATGGTAGATGAGAATATTACCGGTGTTGAATTTATTGGTATTAATACAGATAAACAGGCATTGCAGTTATGTAAGGCGCCGAAGCTTTTACAGATCGGCGAAAAGCTTACCAAAGGCTTAGGAGCCGGAGCAAAGCCTGAAATTGGCGAAAAGGCAGCCGAGGAAAGCAGCGAAGAAATTGCCGCAGCACTGAAAGGCGCTGATATGGTATTTGTAACCTGCGGTATGGGCGGCGGTACAGGAACCGGTGCGGCTCCCGTTGTAGCAAAGCTGGCAAAGGATATGGGAATCCTTACGGTAGGTGTTGTGACAAAGCCCTTCCGCTTTGAGGCCAAGGCGCGTATGGTCAATGCCCTCAGCGGGATCGACAAGATCAAGGACAATGTAGATACCCTTATTGTCATTCCCAATGACAAGCTGCTTGAGATCGTTGACAGAAGGACAACCATGCCGGATGCCCTTAAGAAAGCAGATGAAGTACTTCAGCAGGCAGTGCAGGGAATTACTGACCTTATTAATGTACCTGCTGTGATCAACCTGGATTTTGCAGATGTACAGACTGTTATGAAGGATAAGGGAATTGCCCATATTGGTATTGGTAACGGAAAAGGTGATGATAAGGCAAGCGAGGCTGTTAAGATGGCGGTAGAAAGTCCGCTGCTTGAAACTACAATTTCCGGTGCAACCCATGTTATTATCAATGTATCCGGCGATATTACACTGGCAGATGCATCTGATGCAGCAAGCTATGTACAGGAACTGGCAGGAGATGACGTAAATATCATCTTTGGTGCCATGTATGATGAATCCCAGACGGATAGCTGCCGCATTACGGTTATTGCCACAGGACTTGAGGATGCTACTTTGCCTACCAATAAACCGGTTTCTCCTTACAGCACTTTTTCAGGTAAATATATAAAGCCGGTTACTCCCAATATCAACTTAAGGTCAGCAGGAACTTCTGATGGCGTGAATGTGATTCCAGGACATACAATTCCTAATGTGAATACCACAGCCCACAGACCTGTAAGCGGAATCAGTAACCCCGGTGACCTTAGAAGCAATGTGGCGGACAAGCCTCTGAAGATACCTGATTTTTTACAGAAGAAGTAATTTAAAATAAGAATAATTTTCAGAAGAATTTCAAAGGCTGTATATCGTCAGGTATACAGTCTTTTTATATAACATATGACAGGTAAATCCTGTCGCAGGCAGGAGGTATATATGAGGGAAAAATGGGCAGAAGAATGTCTTGCGTTTATTGACCGCAGTGTAAGCTGTTATCACGTCGTAGAAAATGTGAAAGAGAGATTGGAAGAAAGAGGTTTTTTGCCGCTGGAAGAAAAGGAAGAGTGGAAAGTCGAAGCAGGTAAAAGCTATTATGTGACACGGGGAGGCGCTTCCTTAATAGCCTTCAGAGTGCCGGAAAAGGAAATCAGGGGATTTCATATAGCGGCATCCCACAGTGATTCCCCTTCCTTTAAATTAAAAACTAATCCTGAAATGATGGCTCAGGATCAATATCTTAGGCTGAATACGGAGGCATATGGCGGTATGATTTATTCTACCTGGTTTGACAGATGCCTTTCGGTTGCCGGCAGACTGGTGTGTGATGGAGAAAATGGGCTTAAATCAGTAAACGTAAATATTGATGAAGATTTTATGATAATCCCCAGCCTTGCCATCCATATGAACCGCGAAGCAAATAAAGGGATGGAATTGAATCCCCAGACCGATCTGCTTCCGCTTATGGGGAGCGGCAAAGCCAGGGGAAGCCTTTTAAAGAAGCTGGCTGGCCAGGCAGGTGTGAAGGAAGAAGATATTTTAGGAAATGACTTGTTTTTATACGTGAGGGATAAGGGCCGGCTGGCGGGGCCTGAGAAAGAATTGCTTATTGCCCCAAGGCTGGATGACCTTGCGTGTGTGTATGCCTCTATGGAAGCCATATTGGATGCGGTACCTGAGGATTACTGTACTATGTGTGTGATCTTCAACCATGAAGAGGTAGGAAGCCATACAAGCCAGGGAGCAGCGTCTACATTTTTGAAGGATACCATGATTAGAATAGGAGAAAATCTTGGAAAAGAAGGCAGCGACTTTTTAAGACTGCTGGCAGACAGTTTTATGGTGTCTGCGGACAATGCCCATGCGCTTCATCCCAATCATCCTGAAAAGGCTGATCCGGAAAACCGTCCGGTTTTAAATGGCGGTATTGTGATCAAGCATCATGGAGGACAGAAGTATACCACAGATGCTTATTCGGAGGCAGTGATAAAAGCGCTTTGCAGAAAAGCAGGAGTTCCTTATCAGGACTACCACAACCGATCAGATATTCCAGGAGGCTCTACCCTTGGCAATATTTCAGCGGGACAGGTGTCCATACCTGCGGTGGATGTGGGGCTTGCCCAGCTTGCCATGCATTCCGCGGTGGAAACCGCAGGAAGCAGGGATGTAGAATATCTGGTAAGGGTGCTTAAGAAGTTTTATGAAAAATAAATTATGATCAATATGTATAATGTCAAATCCCGGACAATTCTTTTTAAGGATATTTGAAAAGAATTGCCCGGGATATTTTGTATAACGGGAAATTCCTTCGGATTTTCCCGTTATACAAAAGCCCTCCGGGCAGGATGCGCTTCTCGCGGAGAGGTAGCTATGCATAAGCATCCGCTCGCGCGCGAAGTGTCGCAAGCGACACTTTCTTCCTTTGTCAAAATAGTGCGATGAATGACGCCTTTAAGGACAATGTTTTGACAAAATATTAAGACCTTAATGTTTATAATGAACTGGTACATAAGAAATGGAGGTGAATGATTGCAAGGTGCAATTACGGAGTACCATTTATATTGACAGCATATTTTTATTAAACCTGGTTATGGATTTATATCTGCTGACCCTGACAGGCAAAGTGCTTGGAAAAACTGCCACGTATTCAAGAATCTTTGCAGGAAGTGTCACAGGTGCTTTGGGATATTGTGTTGTCCTGTGCCTTCCGGGAATACCTTATATGCTGAAAGTACTGATCGGAATGTTTCCCACAGGGGCATTGATGATAAAGATCGGGTGCAGGACCAAAGGGTTAAGGGAGCTGCTTAGAGGAGAAGGATACTTATTTACATTTTCCTTTTTGCTGGGAGGGTTCATAATCTTTCTTAAGTCTAAAATACCTTTGCTTGCAGAAAACAGTGATTCCATGGCCATAATTGCGGGAACAGGTTTTATGGGCTTTTTAATTTGCAGGAAATTAATTTTTGTCTTTCAGAAAAGAAAGCAGGAGCATTTCTGCCAGGTATTTATTCCTGGGGACAGTGGTCAGGTTGAAATAAGGGCGCTGATCGACACAGGAAACGGGCTGATAGAACCTGTCAGCAAAAAGCCGGTAGCAATTCTGGAAGAAAATAAATGGGAAAACTTAAGAATGTGGATGAAGCCGGAAAAATTTAAGATGATCCCTTATCACAGCATTGGCAAGGAAAACGGTATGCTGGAGGGCTACGAAGTAGGTGCCATGGAGGTAAAAGGTGATACCGGTGAAAAACAGTTTGATAAAGTAATTATAGCAATATTTAAAGGAAAAATATCTCAAAAGGGCGGTTATGAGATGATTCTGCCGCCGGAATTATCTATATAGAGCAGGGCAAAACAGGAGGAATTAAGAATGGTTTTTAAGGTAGCAATCCCAGGGAAGCTGCAGTTTAAGCTTTACCGCAGGGAACCTAACTTTTTATTGACAAGACAGGGAGATGTGCATTACATAGGCGGCAGCGAGGTACTGCCGCCGCCCCTTGAGCTGGAAAAAGAAAACGCGGTCATCAGCGATCTGGGCACAGAATATGAGGATGAAGCAAAATCAATTTTAATCGAACATAACTTACGTCTGGTGGTGTATATTGCCAAAAAGTTTGACAACACGGGAGTGGGGGTGGAGGATTTGATTTCAATTGGGACTATCGGCCTGATTAAGTCCATTAATACCTTTAATCCTGAAAAAAATATTAAACTGGCCACTTATGCGTCCAGATGCATTGAAAATGAAATCCTGATGTATCTTCGCAGAAATAATAAAACAAAGTTGGAGGTTTCCATTGATGAGCCTCTTAATGTGGACTGGGATGGAAATGAATTGCTTCTGTCAGATATTCTGGGGACGGATGAGGATGTGATTTATAAGGATATTGAAAATGAAGTGGAGCGGAAGCTGCTTTTAAAAGCAATCGATAAACTGACCGAAAGGGAAAAGACCATTATAAATTTAAGATTTGGCCTTGGTTCCCCAGACGGACAGGAGATGACACAAAAGGAGGTGGCAGAGCTTCTGGGTATTTCACAATCCTATATTTCCAGACTGGAAAAAAAGATTATGAAGAGACTTAAAAAAGAGCTTTTAAGGGAAAGCTACTGATTAACATATTTAACAGGCTGCTGCGCGGATTCATCCTGCGGCAGCCTTTCTTTAGCAGCGTATATCTACAATAATGATGTCCGGCCCGATTTGCTTAATATCTTTATAGGGAATACAAATATCCGGGTCATTACACAGAAGATTAAAAAATTTATTGCCGGTGGGGATAAAAACCTTGCATATCTGTCCGCTGCATTCATCAAATTCAAGATCACAGATTCTTCCAAGCTTTTTGCAGTCGCGCATATTGATCACATCTTTACATTTCAGTTCAGAAAAGAGCATATCCAAAACCTTTCCTTTCCATACTATAGTTTATTTTATGTAAAGACTGGAAAAGGGTTCAAAAATTATGAATATTTTCCACCCAATTTGTGAATGATTTTTATTACAAACTGTTGCAGGAGGAAAATAGAAAATGGCCCAGGGAAAAGTTGAAATATGCGGAGTAAATACAGCAAAATTACCGCTTTTAAAGACGGAGGAGAAGGAGAAGCTGTTTGAACAGATAGAGTCGGGAGATAAGGAAGCAAGACAAAAGTACATTGAAGGAAACCTGCGTCTTGTGCTTAGTGTAATCAAGCGTTTTTCATCCAGCAATGAAAATGTGGATGATCTGTTCCAAATCGGATGTATTGGCCTGATCAAAGCCATTGACAATTTTGATTCCTCGTTAAATGTAAAGTTCAGCACCTACGCGGTTCCCATGATCATTGGCGAAATCCGCAGATTCCTCCGAGACAACAACACGATCAGGGTAAGCCGGTCTTTGAAAGATACCGCTTATAAGGCAATTTATGCCAAAGAAAATCTGATCAAAAAAAATATGAAGGAGCCTACGATCAACGAAATTTCAGCAGAAATAGGAATATCCAAAGAAGATATTGTGTACGCGTTAGATGCCATTCAAAATCCCATGAGTCTGTATGAACCCATTTATACAGATGGGGGAGATGCCCTGTATGTTATGGATCAGATCAGTGATAAGAAGAATAAAGAGGAAAACTGGGTGGAACATCTTTCTTTAAGCGAGGCAATGAAAAAACTTGGAGACAGGGAGCATGAAATTATCAGTCTGCGTTTTTTTGAGGGGAAGACACAGATGGAGGTGGCAGATATGATTGGAATTTCACAGGCTCAGGTTTCAAGGCTTGAAAAAAATGCGCTTAAGGTAATGAAAAACTATCTGACTGCATAAACTGTAATTTTTAGAATTTGGTTTCCATAAAATAGTTGACATAATTTGTAAAGCGGAATATAATAGTGTTATTATCAATATAATGTACAGATCTTGAATTTTTTTATACAGGGGGAAACCATATGAAATGTCCATTTTGCGGCCACGAAAATACCAGAGTCATTGATTCAAGACCGGCGGAGGATAACAATTCCATAAGACGCCGCAGGGTTTGCGACGAATGTGATAAGAGATTTACCACCTATGAGAAGGTGGAGACGATTCCGCTTATTGTAATTAAGAAGGATGACAACAGAGAAACCTACGACAGAGCTAAGATCGAAGCAGGCGTGCTTCGTGCCTGCCATAAGAGACCTATCAGTGCCAATCAGATCAAGCAGCTGGTGGATGAAGTGGAAACTGAAATCTTTAACCGGGAAGAAAAAGAGATTTCAAGCCGTGTGATCGGTGAGCTTGTAATGAATAAGCTAAAGGACCTGGAGGCAGTTGCCTATGTACGTTTTGCTTCCGTATACAGAGAATTTAAGGATATTAATACCTTTATGGATGAACTCAAAAAGGTATTGGAGTAGAAATAAACATAAATGGAGATGAATGGAGTGCAGTTCCGATTTCGGGACTGCACTTGTTTTTTTGGGTGTCAAAATGTCGAATGATGCCAAAATCATGTAGCAAAAATGCAAAATCACCCAAATAAGGCTAATTTTGACAGGTTCGTTTGCAAAATCGCACGATTCGACCAAATAACATAAATTATAGATTATTTTGTCTATAATGAAAAGGAAACTATCATTTACAGGAGCAGTGCAATATGAAACGGGATTTAAAGAAAAGCCTTTTATTCAGGGCGGCAGGTATTATGGGTATTTTTGTGATGGGAGCAGCCATTGGTATACTGGGTACTTATCAGTATGCCAGGGCAGGAATTGGCAGCGCTTATGAGGAAAGTCAAAAGGAAACAGGTAAGCTTATTACAGATAAAATAGCCATTGTCAATCTGGATGAGGGGGTCATGGTAAATGAAGAAACCGTAAACTATGCCGGTAAATTGCTTACCGATTTGGGGGATAATTTTCTGTTTACAGGGCTGGAGGACGCAAGACAGGGATATGCCACAGGAATATACGCAGGCTATCTTGTGGTGCCGGCAACCTTTTCAGAAAGTGTCGTCAGCCTGAATGATACGCCAATACGGGCAGAAATTACCTATGCAATTAATGACCAGCTTAACGGAGAGGTGAAAGAAGAAGTCATCTATGATGTGCTTGGAGTAATCTCAGAGCTTAATAACCGTATCAGTTACATGTATCTTTATTCTATTATGGATGAATTTCATGACGCCCAGGACAAGTCAGATGTAGTTATGAACAATGATTTAGAAGAAAAGGAAGCGATCAATGCTGTCCAGGCAAACGATCTGATTGCGCTTGTGCCGGTTACCGATTTGTCGGAGGTGGATTACAATGTAGAATCTCTGGATATTTCAGAGTATATGTCCACCAATGCAGAATTGACGGGCCAGATTGGAACAAAATATAATGAATATCTTTTGGAAAGCGAAACAGAGCATCAGAAGCTGAATGAAGAAGCTGCTGCCCTTATGACAGAAATGGGAAATATGGATGGAATCATAAGCGGTATCGACCTGACCCATGATGGTGAGGGGAATTTGGTTTATCAGATGGGTATTGACGAGTTATCTGCCTTGTTTGAGGCACATAATACTGCTCTTACGGAAAAAGAAACTGAGATTAACAACAATATTCTTAAGATTTATGGAGATGTTCAGACTTATTTGTATGAATATAATCAGGCTAAGGCAGCCTATCAGAAAGAAAATGAGAATAACTACTTAAATACACTGAATGCACTTGAAGCGCTTTTTGGGGAGTACAGAGAAAACTATGTTTTGGTATCTGCATATGAAATACAGCAGCTAAAAGAGGTTGTAGCCCAGCAGAATAATCAGATTATACAGCAGCAGGCTGCCATGGATTCCCTTCAGGAGGAAGGCGGTATTGCAGAGGGAGAAGAAACGCCTGTAGAGGGCGGAGAAATTCAGATGTTCTCTGTTGATGGAGAAACTGAAAATAAATTAAGCGAATTGCAGCAGAAAATGCAGACAGTTTTAGAGACGAACTATTATGTGTTCAGCGGTTACGCGGTAGACGAAAACGGGGCGGCCAAGGTAGGTGAAGATGGAAACTACATTGAACTGCAATCGTATTTGGCAGAGTATAACCAGAATTTGAGTGATGAGGAAATTAAAAATGAAATCCTCAGCAGGCAGGTTGGTGAAATAGAAAAAATGAGCATGGATGAGGTTGGAACTATAGTGGAAGAAGGCATATTGACGCCCATTCAGGACAACACAGATAAAATCACAGAAGCCATACTGAACCAGTATGCCATAGAAAAGGAACAATTAGGTGCATACAGTGAAGCAGTTGCGGATTATGATCCGCTTAAATATATCAATCAGGAAGAAATTCAAAATTTGACAAGTGCCATGTTTGATAATGGAAGCAAAATGGCGGAAGCAATTCTTGAGACAGATTTACAGCAAATGGAATATGTTGCGGAGGTTTATGATACAAGCAGAGAAGACCTGAATAATTTACAGGACAGTATTATTACAGCAAAAGAAGATTCTGACAAGGCGGTGGAGGAAGGACTGAAGCAGCTGCAGGATATTAAAAATGAAAACAGCAATGAAAACCAGATGATTCTTTATGATTTTTCAAGAAAGCTGCCTTATACAAGGCTCGGCAGCCTTGAGTATACACCGGCATATGAATTTATGGCAAACCCTATAGGCGCTTTGCAAATGCAGGAAAATAGAAATGCTTCGACATCATCTGACACAGTCAGAACAGAAAGTGACAGTGTCAATGTGCAGTTAAATAATAAAGATGATTACGAAATGATTGTTGTATTAATCTGTGTGATGATATGTGTGATAATTGTAGTTTCTACAGTTAAATATCACTTTCATAAAAAAGAATCCCTGGAGGGTTAATAGAAAGGAGGGAAAAGGATGGCACAAACCTTAATGCTTGATTATGAAGCCATAGGGGCAGAAGCTGCAAAATTACAGACAGAAGGGGAGACCATGAGCGATTGTATTGATAAGATTACAAATATCGTGAATGGCTTACCTGAGATCTGGCAGGCTGATACCGGAAGAAAATATGTAGAGCAGTATACGGAGCTTGAACCCAGCTTGAAAGAAGCAACACAGTTGATTTTCGATATGGTAACACAGATGAACCAGATATCCACAAATTTCCAGGATACAGACTCTGGAATGGCTGGACAGATGTAATGAGCACCGGCAGAATGCAGGAAACCTTGTATTCTGCCGGGAAATACCGGAGAGAAAAATTCAATGAAAAATAAAGTGAAAATAATCGTAAGCGTTATAGTGCTTATACTTACAGTCTGGACAAAGAATGTTTACGCATCGGAACAGACAAGGGAGCAGAATGATACGGAAATTGAAGCCAATACAGATATTGTTTTTAACGCAGATGCAGTAAAAAATAAAACAGCGGCAAAATCTGCGCTGGCAGATATGCATGGAGTGTTTGTTTTCAGAGATGCCTTTATTACGCAGGAAAAAATCGTGAAAGAGGAAGAAAAGAGAAGCAGAGAAGAAATTGAACATCTGGTGCTTACAAGTACACAGCCGGAGCTTGATTATGAAGAATGGGTTGACCTTGTGCTTACAGCCAGGGTAAGCAGATATATCAAAGATGTTTACACAGAAGAAAAAGAAAACAGCACTGTCATATGGATTTGCTGTCTTAGTGTAAGTGTCTGCTTTTTGTGTGCGGCAATCAGGATTGATGACTGCCGGAAAAAGAAGGTTGAAAAGAAAGAAAAAAATTCGGAAGATGATGAGAATTGATGTCTATTTACAAACAGACGCAAAAGAAGGTAATATATAAATAATGGTTATAATTGTATAAATACATTACAAGTAATAGGAGAAATGATGGATGGCAGAGCTTAAAAGCAGCAGTATTGAAGCAGAAAATGAAAGTGTTGCAGTTGACACATCGGGAGAAGAAATTCAGGCAGCAGCCGCTGTCACGATTTATTCTACGAATCTGCCTGTTGTTAATAACATACATAACATTAACGCAAGACTGAATGCGTGCAATGAAAGTTATAAAAGTCTATTAAAAAGTCATTCGGAAAGCATATCAAAGCTGGGACAGGAATTTGACACATTTGATGAGGATTTATCAAATAGCATGGAGCTTATGCAGAATTAGGAGGAAAAATGGGATTAGTATTGAAACCGTCTGAACTGAAAAATGCCGCCCAGCAGATGCGCGCTGGTATTACCGGAAACAGGTCGGGTTATAATAATGCACTGCGGATTATCCAGAGATTTGCAGAAAATGAGGATTTAAATTCTCAGGCATGGGACACAGCAAAGTTTAAAATGGGTACTGCACACCAGCTTATCATGCAGGGAATGCAGGCTGTCCAGGAAGCCATAGAGAGGGATTTAGATACCCTGGAGACAAGTATAGGAGAAGAGGATCTGGATGAGGATGAGTTGATTACAGATATTGAAAGACTGACCAATGAATGTATCTGGTATGAGGAAGCAATCAGAAATCTGCAAAGAATGAGTGGCAGATCAATCCTTAATGGCTATTCGGGCATCCAGACAGCAATTGGAAATTATAAGGCATTACTGGAGCATACCAGAGCAGAACTGGAAATAATAAAGGAAAAACTGGAATATCTGAGGGAAACTTCTCAGACAACAGCCCAACTCCTAAACTCGGCAGAACCACTTTTGCAGGCAATCGAAAATGCAATTAATGACGCAGAAGTGTTCATAACCGGAACGGGTACGTTTTCAGATGGGGAGTGGAGGATGGTCATTCCACAGGAAATAGAAGAGCTAAATATAAAGAAAGAATACGAATGGATTCCTCCAGTTATGCAGCTCGATGGAAAAACAGAGCAGGAAAAGTTGCTGAAAGAAAGAATAAATAATTTAAATAAAGAAAGTACATTGAAATGGAATCAGGAAAAAATTGACAAGGTCTGGGAAGTTTGTGGGGAATATTATGAAAAAACAGGTGCTCAGGTAGATCCGAGATTAATGATAGCAATTGCTATTTGTGAAGGAAATGGAAGCTTCAATACCAGTAACAAAAATCTTGCAGCAGACGGAGAAAACGGAATGAATATTAATTTTGAAGAAGATGCAGAACTGGCGGTTGACTTAATAGGGGGCAAATTAGTTGCTTATGCGTATTTTCAGGAAGATTTTTCGAATGCGAGAGAAGAAGCATATAAGAAAGGGCTTGCGGGTATTAAAGACTATGATGATATTCTTCATTATATCCAATGGGCAACTCCTCGTGTCAGTTTTCCAAGTAATGAAATTAAGTGCGGTGAATATGCAAGCGGAAATGATTGGAACAGACATGTAAGAGAAGTGTATAGTGAGTTGGCATTTGACACAGCACCCCACGATTATACTAAATATGCACTTTCTTTAGGGGCAGATAAACTGATTCAGATAGCCAATGATAATGGAATGGATGTTATTTCAGTAGATTTTAAAGAAAATCAAAATAAAAAAACTCAATTATATACAATTATAGGAATTAATCGTTAGGAGTAAAACCATGAGTAGAAAGAAATTAGTAAAAGTGATGTCATTACTTACAGGCTTATTTATATTAACGGCATGTAGTACGCAGATTAACAATACAAACAATAAAAATGCAGAAGCAAATTATGTTGAGGATGAAAGCGCAGACAAGGCAGCAGAAAATAATATAGAAGAAAGTGAGTCAGGACTAAAAGAAGAAATAACGGATAGGATGACACCTAGAGAAGCATTAGATTATATGTTTGATTATTTATGTCCGGACAAGAGTGATATGGTAAAAATTGTGTTTGTAGACTTGGAAGGAGAATTATCCTACACGTTTTATTATATGGAGAATAA
The DNA here is from genome assembly GCA_900554925.1 of uncultured Lachnospiraceae bacterium. Lineage (GTDB taxonomy): Bacteria > Bacillota > Clostridia > Lachnospirales > Lachnospiraceae > Suilimivivens. Next base: position 9,196 of record USJG01000021.1, on the reverse strand, counting down.
TTATTATACCAATGAGGATGAGATTTCAGATCCATTTATTTTATTTTTCAGAAGTTCTACACAAGATGGCCTTTATTATAATTTTGCTTTATATGAAGAGATATGGGATACGGTTGAGAGAGAAGATGGATATTATAAGGAATTTAGCCATAACAGCTTTTTAAATTATTGGTATATAAATACGGAAACAAAAGAGATTATACCGAGAACTTTTTCTGATGAGGAAGCAAATGAGGATGAGGATTGCCCTATATTTAATGAAAAATATGATGAAATATAAATAAAATATTCGATTTATGAAGATGTTTCGAAAGGTGTTACAGCCGGCACTCGTCAGAAAAAAGGTGAACTTACCTGTGAGGGAGTCAAAACAGTCATCGTGGAAACAGATGATGCTATTTAGTACATCATGGACAGCATTTGAAATGTTTGAAAATTGCGGTTGGGATAAAAATGAAGAAGCTGTTGAACAGGAGGCAGCTGCTGCTGTAAGTGAAGAAGAAGCAGTTCAGGAGGAAAGTGAGAATATGGAAGAGGGTTTGAAAAACTATACTTATCGTGGAGATACAGTTCTGACAAAGGATAATTTCAGAGAAACAATGGAAACATACCTGTACATCAGGAATTCATCAGATTTGTATAAATTAGAGGATTTACCTTTGACAGAGAATTTTTTTAACAAGAGTATTGAGAAATTCCCTTACATTAAAAGTGATTTAAGTAAAATGGATGAGTTTAAAGTGACATTTTGGGGAGTGGGGGAAAAGCCCAATGAAATGATCTGTGTGTGCGAATTTATACAGGAAAAGCTGCTTTTTGAATATTCTGAAAAGCGTGATTGCTATTATATAGTGCTGCAAATAGAAAATGATCAGATTGATTCAATGGAAATAACATTGGTAGAACAGTATAATCCGGAATATTAAGAAATGCATTTCTGATTAGTTTCCCCTGAAAATTGAAAAAATGAATAAAGGTACCTTGAAAAACAGGTATCTTTATTAATTGATGCCAAAAATCGGAAAATATAAAAATATGATCAGATGTACTATGCTTTATCAGTGCGGAAAAGAGGAGAAAATGAGCGCAGAAACAGAAAGAGAATGGGAAATCCACAAGGAGCTGGAAAAGCAACAGGAGGATTGTGTTAAGCTGCAAAAAGAACTGGCAAATATGGAGGAAGAAGCTTATTGGAAGAATCAGCGGATTCAGGCGGTTAATGAGGAACTGCTGACAAGCGGGCCTAAGGATGAGCGGCTCTTGAATATGCTTTTGGAAAAGGAAGAGCTGTTAAGGAAAAAAGTCGACTTTGAAAAAATTTTCTTTGAAGAATGTCGTGATGCCCTGCAGGAGGCAAATAGCAGGGCACAGGCAGGAAAAGATACCTGCATGGAAGAGTTAATGAACCTTGAGACAATGAAAGGAGAGAAAAATCCATGAAAATTACCATTACACTGACCAGGCCGGATCAAACGAAATCCTGTGATATTCAGGTGTCCCACATTCAGAAAATTGCAGATACCTTACAGGTACTTAAGGAGAACCTGCCAATGTTTGCCGACCTTTCAGAAACCTCTTATATAAAGGAGGCGGAAAGCGGCAGAAAGATTGATATTTGCCTTACTTATGAACAGGCGCATATATATTCCGGAACAAAATTACTCATACCTTAAACAGGAGAAAGGGGAAACCTATGGAAACAAAAGAAAATACAATGGAAATGCGGATGAAAAAATCAGATTTAAAGGCAGAGGGCATATTTGACTATGAATATCTTACGAGGCAGGCGCAGGGGCTTCTTCCATGCAGGATCGCAGAAGAAGGAGAAGATATTATTATGGAGTTTGACCTGGAGGATATGCGGCCTTTAAGCGAACTGAAATCAGAAGAAATGGAATATCGTTATCGCTTTTTGCAGAATTTTATGAAATTAGAGGAAACATGGCAGAATTATTATCTGCCTGTGAAAGAAGACAATATCTACTATGATGTTAATTTTATGCCTTACTTTGCGCTGCGGGATATCAGGACGGAAGAACCGGCAGAGAATTTTTTTGAAGAATATCAATACCTGGCAGCAGGGGTTCTCAACAAAAAATATAGCTATACACAGGTGAAAGAAAGCGGAATAGAAATATTGCGCAAAGATAAGGGAACTGCATTCATTTTTGCGTGCAGCGATTTAGAAGAATTATATGCTGAGATAAAAGATAAGGCACAGAAAGCATATGAAAGTAACAGGTATCAGATGATAAGGCTTGATAAGAAGAGCTACCATACGCGCAACCGGATCTTTGCAGCCATATTGGCACTGCTGACTGCAATACTGATTTATACAGGATACCAGACATTTGTGGTGCTGCCAGGGGACAAAGCGGTTATTCAGGCAAGCCGGGCTTACACGGTTCAGAATTATATAGAGTGCATTGACGATTTAAAGTCTGTTAAGCTGGAACAGATGGATACTTATACCAAATATATTCTGGCAGTTTCTTATGCCAGAAGTGAGGCTCTGGAAAAAGAAGAGCTTACTAATATTCTCGAAAAACTCAGCATTTATTCCAATGAAATAGAACTGGAATACTGGATTTTTATTGGACGTTCTGATTTTGATATGGCTGAGAACGTGGCAAAGGCGCTGTCTGATGATAAGCTGCTCATTTATGCCTATATGAAGGAGCTGAATTATCTGGAAGGAAACGTTGCAATGGATGGAGAAGAAAAACAAAGCCGTATGAATGAACTGAGTAATGCGATTACGGAAATCGGTGAGAAGTACGTGGAACAATAGGGGGAAAATATGGAGCAGATACGTTATTTCGCAGGAAAAGAAAAAATTATTGTAAATGCAAAGGATGGAGACATTATAATTCCGGAGCTGACCGGGGATATTCTCATAATCAAAGGGATACTGTACGCAGAGGGAGAGCTAAATGCCAGGTTAGAAGGAGAGACAGTAAAGAGCGGTACCCGGATAACGCCCGGCGACAGGCTTTCTGTAAAAGAGCTTGAGATTGCGTTCTATGAAGATCGTCTGACCATAAGGGGAGAAACCGATAACTATCAGTGCTCTTTGAGAGAGCTTTCCCATAAGGAAATACCCTTTGAAGGCTTTCCCTATTATAAAAAGTCTCCCAGAATCATCAGGCGTCCCATGAAGGAAACCATTACTGTAAAGAAACCTCCCGGAAAAGAGTCCATGTCAAAAAGCTCTCTGGCACAGATTATTATACCGCCTGTTTTAATGATCGGCGTTACCGTCTGTATGAGTATTTTTATGAAAAGAGGTTTATATGTTATCGCCAGCGTTTGTACAAGCGCAGTGACAATTATTTTTTCTGTGCAGCGATTCATCAATGAACGGAGGGAGATGAAGCAAAAGAATTTAAAGAGAGAGCAGATTTATTCTGACTATCTGGTCAGACAGCGCAGGTATATTCGCAGGAAAAGGAAGGAAGAAAGAGAAAATCTTATCTGGCAGGTGCCGGATATTGAGAAACTGGAGCAAATGGTAATTAAGTATGACAGCAGACTTTATGAGCGGAGCCCGGAGGATGAGGATTTTCTTCAGGTATCGCTGGGGTTTCATGCAGGCGAGTCGCAAATAAGCGTGGATTATGAAAAGGAGGAATTGGGAACCGAAGAAGATGAACTGGCACAGGAAGCAGAGCAGGTTTTCAAAGATTTTGAAACTATTGAGCATATCCCGGTAACTGTAAATTTAAGAAAAGAGCATTTGGGAATGGTGGGAGAAGCAGAGCATCTTCATAATCAGTTAAAATATCTGCTTGCGCAGATATGTTTTTTTCACAGCTATCACGATTTACAGATAATTTTTATCAGCAGCAGGACATATGCGCAGGAGTTTGATTATCTGAAATGGTATCCCCATTTAAAGATACAGGCAATCAATGTAATTGCGGAAATATTTACTGACAGTGTCAGAGATCAGATACTTGGAAGCATATTGCAGGTAGTCAAAGAGCGGAAACAGAAAGTAGAGGAAAATAATAAGGGGATTTATTTTTCACCGCAGCTTTTGTTTGTGATTGACGAACCCAGACTGATACAGGACCATGCCATTATGGAATATCTGGGAAAACAGTCTAAGGAGCTTGGTATCAGTATCATTTATACAACAGATCAACTGGCAAAGCTTCCCGAAAATATCAGGACAGTATGTTTGATTGATAATTCACAGACGGGGCATTTGCTGATTAAGGAAGGGATAAGAATCAACGAGGAATTTCAGACAGTTTCCATGGAAAAGATAGATGTGGAGCGGATGAGCCGAAAAACAGCCGCCCTTATCCATGAAAAAGGAATGGTTTCAAAAATTCCTGAAAGTATTACATTTTTTGAAATGTACCATATTAAGCGTCCGGAGGAACTGCAGCTCCTTAACAGATGGAAAAGCCACGAATCCCACAAATCTCTGGCGGTGCCATTAGGTGTCAGGGAACAGGATAACTATGTGGAACTGAATCTCCATGAAAAAGCCCATGGGCCTCATGGCCTGGTAGCAGGAACGACAGGCAGCGGTAAGTCAGAGATCGTGCAGAGCTACATTTTGTCTTTGGCAGTTAATTTTCATCCATATGAAGTGGGATTTTTGCTGATCGACTATAAAGGCGGCGGCATGGCGAATTTGTTTAAGGATTTGCCGCATTTATTGGGAACTATTACAAACCTTGACGGGGCTGAAAGCTATCGCGCTATGGTTTCCATTAAGAGTGAGCTTGCAAGGCGCCAGAGAATTTTCAATGAATACAATGTGAATCATATTAATGGCTATCACAAGCTTTATAAACTGGGAAAAGCTTCGGAACCCATCCCTCATTTATTCCTGATCAGTGATGAGTTCGCAGAGCTTAAGAAAGAACAGCCTGAATTTATGAAGGAACTGGTTTCCACAGCAAGAATTGGCCGAAGTCTGGGAATCCATCTGATATTAGCGACCCAGAAACCTTCAGGTGTGGTAGATGAACAGATCTGGACAAACTCTAAATTTAAATTATGTCTGAAGGTTCAAAATGAAGCTGACAGCCGGGAAATGCTCAAAACGCCGGATGCAGCCGCAATCACGCAGCCCGGCCGGGCATATCTGCAAGTGGGAAATAATGAAATTTATGAGCTTTTCCAGTCTGCCTACAGTGGAGGCCCTTACAGCGAGGAGGAAGAAAAAAAGGAGGGTGACAGACGCGTTTATCTGGTAAATAATCTGGGACAGGGACAGCTTATCAATCAGGATTTAAGCGGATCAATGGAAAGCAACCAGATTAAAAAGACCCAGTTAGATGTGGTGGTGGAATATATTGAAAGGACCTTTGAAGGATTAAAGCTGCCAAAGATCAAAAGCCCATGGCTGCCGCCCTTAGAAGCTGTTATGGTATCCCCGCATTTGGATAAGATCACAGACACTGCCGGTTTTACAGAACTTGATCTTCAGGTGCCGCTGGGAGTGGAGGATATTCCAAGTAAGCAGAAGCAGACAGAATACCATATAGATTTTCTTCATAATGGTCATGTGATCTTTTTTGCATCATCCGGTTATGGGAAAACAGTATTTTTGACTACGCTGCTTCTGAGCCTTTGTATAAAGAACAGTGTAAAAAATCTCAATACCTACATATTGGATTTTGGGAATAACGCAATGATCGCCATGAAAGCATTGCCCCATGTGGCTGATTATATTACCTATGACGACGTGGAAAAGCAGCAGAAATTGTGGAAGCTTTTAACTAAGGAGATCAAAGAGCGTAAGCAGTTGATGGCAGAGGCGATGGTGCAGAATTTTGATATTTATAACCAAAGTGCAGAGAAAAAGCTAAAGGCTGTTTTAGTTATTCTGGATAACTATGATGTGGTAAAAGAGCTGGGAATTGATGAAAACTTTTTGGTGCAATTGGCAAGAGACGGTGCCAATCTGGGAATTTATCTGGCAATTACTGCATCCAGAAGCAGTGTCGTCAAATATGCGCTTATGAATCAGATCAAAACCAAAATAGCCGGTTACAATTATGAGCCAATGGAGTCCAGAAACATTGTTGGAAGAAGTGAGTATGAGATTCCGGAGGTCAGAGGACGGGCGTTAGTAAAAAGTGATGCGGTAAATCTTATGCAGATATATTCCCCGGTGTCCTACAGTACGGGATTGGAATATAACCAGAAGCTTTCCGAACTGGTACGCAGTATCAAAGCGGCAGGAAGTGAAGAAAAAGCCAAAGGGATTGCAGTATTGCCGGAGCAGTTCCAATTCCATATGTTGTGTGACTATGAGATTGGAGAAAGAGCAGACATATACCTGGGGTTGGAAAAGCAGGAGGTAAGACGCCTGGGAATCACAACAGCGGATACGCCCTTTCTGGTGGTGGGACCTGTCAGAAGCGGAAAGAGCAACGCCGGCCGGGTGCTGCTTAGACAGATGGATGATTTTGAGCGGATATTCCTGTTTGATGCCAGGGACTATGAGCTTCAGGGAATGGCAGAAAATGAAAATGTAAATTACATAGACAGTGATCAGGCTTTGAGGGAATGTATGGAGGAATTGGAAGACCTGGCAGAAGAAAGGAAAGAAGAATATCTGGATCGAAAAGGGAAAATGACTATGAGAGAGTTTTACCGCACGTTGGATAAGTATTGTGTATTTATTAATGGCGTAAACGATTTTTCAGAGTTTATCAAAGACAAAAGTGATGTGATCCAGATTCTTTTAAGGGCTGCAGAAACAGGCATTCTGATCGTTATGACAGGACATTCTGCACATATGCCGGCACGGAATGAAACAGCAAAGCTGGTAAAGGCCGCAGAAAATGGACTGATTCTGGGCGAACCGGGAATGAATACGCCTTTTCCTGCTTTCAGGGGAAAAGATCTGCCTGAGGGTATTGAGGATGGGCTGCTGTATAAGAAGGGCACAGGCGTTATGCTGCGGCTGCCCAAAGCGTAGGAGGAAAAGAAAATGGGATTTTTAGGCGGACTTTTTGGCGGAAAATCGGAAGCCAGACAGAAGGCGGAAATGTATGAAAAGCTGGCAGAGACTTTAGGAGAAAAGATAAGCAAGCTTGAAATTGAAATTGAAAATGAAGAAACGGTATTGCTTTCCTGCCATAATTCACTTATTACATATCCGGATTCGGCAGAAGGCTTACTTATGGATTCTTTTGAAACCCATGAGGAAATCTGGAAAAGCAAGTATGAAAAGATTATTACAAACATGAAATATGGGGTGCAGAGCCTTGAAAATCTGAAGAATTCGGCAAGGCAATTGGCGGCAGACTGGAAAAGGGTCGCAGATATGGAGGATATGAAGAAAAATGCAGGATTTTAAAGTGGTAAGAGAGGATATAGAAGACATAAAGCTTGCCCTTACAGAAATTCAGACCACCTTGGACGAGACTTATGAAAAAGCGGTTGAACTGCTGGAGGCAGTAGAAAATTCGGGAAATTGGCTGGGAGAGGCCCATCTGGTTGGAGCAGCCTTCCTTAGGCTGACAACCCAATATCATGGAATGCTGTCCGCAGCAGAGAATCGTCCGGTGGAGCAGGCATATGAAGGGCTGAATACCTTTTTGGAGACAGACAGCGAGTTTTATGACAACTGGGAGCTATATCAGGAATTATTACAGATATAAGGAGGAACGTGATGAGACTTACAAATAATGAAATCATATTTCTTACCAGTGTATCCAGAGGAAGAGTGCCCATGGGGGTTACTTATCATCTGCCCCGGCAGGAGGAAAAAGAACCCTTTATAAAAGAGACCATCAGTTCCTTGAAGACAAAAGGAATACTGGATGAAAAAGAAAATCTGACGAAGGAGGGGGCAGTGCTTATATATTCATGGGAGCAGTACAGGAACTGCCGTGTCCATATCCGGTTAAACCATGTAAATGCGGCAGTTCTGCCCGGAAACGTGCTATTTACTGTGATAAAAGCAGAAGAAGGATATGAGGCGGCCTGCCTGCGCAGTGAAGTGCTTATGACAGAAATACTGAAGCAGTCAGCCTATCTGTGTCAGGCGGAGGAAAAGCCCCACAGGGGCCGCTGGCAGGATATTGGCGGGAAGGAATTTAAAGAAAGGCTTGAAGAAAGTGACGACGGTATTTATCTGGCGGAATATCTTTCAGGAGGGCTGGTAAGCGAGAAGGTATATTTCTGGAAAGGAGATCAGGGGTATCTGTTCAATAAGAGCCAGGGAAGGATCAGGGAGCTATCCCCCGGGATCATGCGAAAACAGATCTATAAGGCATTGAAAGGGAGGCAGGAAGATGGGAGATAAGAGCATTACCAAATGTGACCAGGAAGCCATGCTGGGATACTGGTTCATGCTGGCAGGTATCATAACAGACCTGAACGAGGCATATGAAAAGGCGGACAGCCTTTTAGCAAAGTTCGATGAAGCCTATGAGGGAGAAGCAAAGGAAGAGGCAGACATCTTCCTGACCAATATGCCAAGGCATATATACCGTCTTGAGATGTTCTATGCAAAGATGATGGAATTTATCCAGACGACAGCAGAATCCCTGCTTCAGAATGATATTGCAATGACAGAAAATATGGAGAAATGATATGGATATAGTAAAAAGAATCGACTGTTCATTTTTTGACAAGGCAGTATATGTCAGTGCATCGGACATCCTGCAGTCCAGCCTTGAAAATATAGAAGGGATATTTAAAGAATGCAACGGGCTGCTTTCCGAAGCAGGGATGCCGGAATGCAGCTATGCCTTCCAGGAGGGAGCCATCAGCGAGATGACCGGAAACCTGGAGACCCTGCTGCTGTATGTGGAAACAGCCAATGACCATGTATGGGAGGAGCTGGACCATTCGCTTTATATGGATTTCAAGGACAATGCCACGGAAACCTTAAGCCGTATCGTTTTAGAGGAGATCAGTACGGAGAACACCTTCGGGATGGAGGAGCATATGCAGGTAAGCGGCCATGGGTATACCTGTGTCAGCAAACGCGTAAAGTCGGAGCTGAAATTCTCAGATTTCCTTGGCATCACGGACATAGAGCCGGAGGATGGGTACCCGGTACTGGAAAATGTGGAGACCATGGGAGAATTTGCTTCCCTGTTCCGTGCGGACTATGATAGAATGAAACCGGAAGGTACAGACCTTAACACCTTCCTTAAGAATTATGTGAGCTACGGGGAATACGACCACAAGGCCTACCACCCGGTGGGAGATT
>USJG01000020.1 GCA_900554925.1 uncultured Lachnospiraceae bacterium | reverse complement strand
GATACTCGTCAACCTCGCTGCGATGCGTCCAACGGGTCGAATCGCAGCGAGGTTGACGAGTATCCGTCAGGATTATAACACTATGATACCACAGATTTTGCGGGTTTTCAAGCGGAAATGATGATGCGGAGAATTACTTAAAAATTTTATTTAAAAGCTTGATTGCCAGGAAAATGATAAAAATAACAAGAAAAATCCCCAGCATTCCGTTCAGAGCCATTGGAAGCGTTTCAAGAAAATTGCTGATACTCATTTTGATCCCCTTTCTGTCATAGATTCGTTAACCGATAAAAGCGATAATCAGGCCGCCTGCGATAACAGAAGCAATCTGACCGGAAACATTGGCGCCGGCGGCCTGCATGATGAGTATGTTGCCGGGATCCTCCTTAAGGGCCATTTTCTGAACCACACGGGAGGACATGGGAAAAGCCGAAATACCGGCAGCGCCAATCATGGGATTGATCTTTTCCTTCAGGAATAAATTAATGAACTTGGCAAAAACCACACCGCCGATGGTGTCAAAGACGAAGGCAAAAAGTCCGATAGCCATAATTAAAAGAGTATCCACTCTTACAAAGGCGTCTGCTGTCATGCTGAAAGAAATCGTAATCCCCAAAAACAAGGTAACAAGGTTTGACAGGATATTTTGCGCGGTATCGGACAGACTGCTGAGAACCCCACATTCCCGAATAAGATTTCCAAACATCAGAAAACCTACCAGGGCAACTGAGGAGGGAGCGATCAGTCCTACGATAAAGGTTACGATAATGGGAAAGGCAATCCGCATTTGCTTAGAGACCTCACTGGGAGTATAGTTCATGCGGATGCAGCGCTCCTTTTTGGTAGTAACAAGCCGGATAGCAAATGGCTGTACAATTGGTACAAGGGCCATGTAGGAATAGGCGGCTACAGCAATGGCGCCTATATAGTTGGAATGAAGAATTTGTGACACCAATATGGAGGTGGGACCGTCGGCAGCTCCGATGATACCAATAGAAGCAGCATCCTTCAGATCAAAGCCCAGAATAACTGCAAACAGCAGAGCGGCGAAAATACCAAACTGGGCGGCGGCGCCAAAGAGAAAAAGCACCGGCTTGGAAAGCAGAGGGCCAAAGTCTATCATGGCGCCAATGCCAATAAATAAAATAATGGGAAGTGCTTCTGAGGTCTCAATGCCTACATTAAAAAGCCACTGGATAATGCCGGTGGTCTCTCCCACACCATCCATGTACTGATTAAGCACACCGCTTAAAGGGAGGTTGACTAAGATGGCTCCAAAACCCATAGGCAGAAGCAGGGAAGGCTCATATTCCTTTTTAACAGCCAGCCAGATCAGAATAAGACCAACCACATACATGACAACCTGTTTCCAGGTGATAGCAAGAATGCCGGAAATTAAAAAATCCATAATTACACCTCTTTCTTTTCATAGTAGATTCGAGGAAGCTTTTTTGATATCCGAATCCCGTGAAATAATAAAGTGTCGTTTGCGACACTTCGCGCGCGAGCGGATGCGTATGCATAACTACCTCTCCGCGAGCTGCGCATCCGTCCGGAGGGTTTTTGTATAACAGGAAAATCCGGAGGAATTTTCTGTTATACAAAAAAGACTTTTATTGCAGAATGTCACTGCAATAAAAGTCTTACCATTTCAATCTTCAGCGGATGAAAGCTGCCATCGTATTGACGCTGAAAATGCATTTCTGTACACGCTTTCCGCTTGCTTTGACCTATGGCGGACGCGGCTTTTGTGAAATGCCGGTTACTCCCTCTTATTGATGAAGTTTATATTATTATGCCTGTATTATATAATGTTATATTCAGATTAACAAGTAAAAATAACGTAAAGAAGTAAAAATAACGTTAAGAAGTTTCATTGAACTTGGAAGGAATCTGTAGTACACTGAAGATGGCGGCGTGAGTTTAGCCAGTGGGCTGCCTGGGGCTTCCGATACAGCTTACTATATAGGACTTCACCTCTTCCTTTGGTTTTCCCAGGGCAACGGACAGCTCTCCGTAAAGAGAAGATTCGGCAAGATCAAAGTAACGGCTGTCTAAAGCGGTCACCTTATGACCGGTCATGATCCTGTTTTCTTTTCGAAGATAAATAGTCTTTATTAGCTGCACCCAGGCCTTGCTGTTGTTGGAGCGCATATACTTCTTGTATGTCTGCTCAAGGGTTTTTTCATCACTGATCGGAATAGTGGGAATATCTGGAATAGCCTTGATCAGGTTATCAGCCTCTTCTTTGTTCATTGCAGAGCGGAGCGCGGTTTCGGCGGTATCTACCGGGGTATAAACGGTACTTCCTGACATATAAACGGGTTTTAAAAGATAGTATTTTCTGTTTTTGTCTACACCTGGGATGTTAAGTGTGGTAATATCCTGTATGCGGCAAATTCCATTATGACCATAAATGACATAATCACCTTTTTGAAACATGGGAAACCTCCTTAAATGCAAACTATATTTTTATCATATCAATATTTTTCCCAAAATGTCAGAGAATTGTTGAGGAAAAAGAAAATTTTGGCATTTCCGCCTATGAAAGTGATCGTATCTATTGTATAAAATAACCATAAGCAAAAATTTTCGCCCCGCCTTATAAATCCTTGAAAATGGAGAACAATATGAAACTTTATTTAGTGAGACATGGAGAGACCGACTGGAATCTGGAAAATAAAATCCAGGGGCGCACAGATACGCCCTTAAATGAAAATGGAAGGAGACAGGCGCGGGAGCTGGCGGACAAAGTCAGCCGGGAACTGGGCGGAATCAGGAAAATTTATTCCAGCAGACAAAAGCGTGCATTGGAAACTGCACAGATCATTGGCAGAAAGCTGGCTGTTGACCCAATAGCGTATCAGGGGCTTGAGGAAATGAGCCTGGGAGAATGGGAAGGCTATACCTGGAAGCAGGTAAGAGAAGTGTTTCCGCAGGAATATCAGATATGGCATCAAAACCGGCGTTATCAGGTGCCGCCTGGAGGCGAGTCCTATCAACAGCTTCTGGACAGACTGCTGCCGGCGCTTGATGCTATTATCAGAAAAGAGGATCAGGATATTCTGATTGTGACACATAGCGCGTTAATTATGACACTGATGTCATATATATATGACACTCCCTTTGAGGATATGGCAAAAAATTACAAGATTGGAAATGCCGCTATTGTGGAACTGGATACGGATTTGCTTATGTTTAACAGAAATGTGGAGTAGGGAATGAAACAATTGGTTTTAGGGATACTGGCCCATGTGGATGCCGGGAAGACAACCTTATCAGAGGCAATGCTGTACTTAAGCGGCAGTATACGCAGGCTGGGCAGAGTGGATAAGAAAGATACTTTTTTTGATACCTATGGACAGGAGCGGGAAAGAGGGATCACGATATTTTCCAGGCAGGCCCGTCTGACGGTGAAGGAAACCCTGTTCACGCTTTTGGACACACCGGGACATGCAGATTTTTCGGCGGAGATGGAGCGCACCCTTCAGGTGTTGGATTATGCCATATTACTTATCAGCGGAAGCGACGGGGTGCAGGGGCACACCTATACATTATGGAAGCTTTTGAAGCACTACAAGATACCAACTTTTTTGTTTGTCAATAAGATGGATCAGCCTGATACGGACAAAGAGGCAATCTTAAGGGAGCTAAGGACACAGCTTAGTGAAAATTGCGTGGATTTTTCTAAACAGGAAAGCGAAGGATTTTTTGAAAGCATTGCTGTCAGCGAAGAGGAGGCATTGAACCAATTTCTGGAAACAGGGAAAGTATCTGATACCCATGTCAGAAAATTAATCGGGGAAAGGAAAATATTTCCCTGTTTTTTTGGCTCGGCGCTTAAGCTTACCGGAGTAGAAGAACTATTGCAAGGCCTTTGTCGTTACACCATGGAAAAGGCATATCCCCATGAATTTGGTGCCAGAATATTCAAAATAACACGTGATGATCAGGGAAACCGGCTGACCTATATGAAGATTACAGGGGGAAACCTTAAGGCAAGGGAAACCCTGACAGGGGCGGAAAATGGGGAAGAGCCGCGTACCTGGCAGGAGAAGGTAAATCAGATCAGGATTTATTCGGGAGATAAATTTGAGATACAGGGAGAAGTAAAAGCAGGAGAAATCTGCGCACTTACAGGGCTTACCAGAACCTGGGCGGGAGAAGGACTTGGCTATGAAAAGGAAACTGTCTATCCGGAGCTTGCTCCGGTACTTAGTTATTCTATCCTGCTGCCGGAGGGCTGTGATGCGGCAGGGATGCTTCCCAAATTCAGACAGCTTGAGGAGGAGGAGCCGCAGCTTCATATCCTATGGGAGGAAAGGAATAAAGAGATCAGGGTACAGATCATGGGTCAGGTGCAGATTGAGATCTTGAAGAATCTGATCCATGAGAGATTTGGCATATGGGTGGAATTTGGAACAGGAAGTATTGTTTATAAAGAGACCATAGTGGATGTGGTTGAAGGAGTGGGACACTTTGAGCCCCTTCGCCACTATGCGGAGGTACATCTTCTGCTTGAACCCGGGGAGCCGGGAAGCGGAATCCAGATTTTGGCAGACTGCAGCGAGGAGGTGCTGGATAGAAGCTGGCAAAGGCAGATACTGAGCTGTTTAGAAGAAAAGGAACATTTAGGGGTGCTTACAGGGGCACCCATTACGGATATGAAAATTACCTTAAAATCGGGACGTGCTCACCAGAAGCACACCGAAGGCGGAGATTTCAGGCAGGCAGCCTGCCGGGCGGTGCGCCAGGGGTTGATGCAGGCCGAGAGTGTATTGCTGGAACCCTACTGGGAATTTATTTTGGAGGTGCCGGAAAGTACCGTTGGGCGGGCGATGGCAGATTTGGACAGGAGACAGGGGACCTTTTCCCTGGAAAACCCTGGAACGGGTATGGCAGTACTTAAGGGGATGGCCCCAATGGCGCTTCTTTTGGATTATCAGAAGGAAGTGGTTGCCTACACCAGAGGGATGGGGAAATTGTATTGCAGCATGAAGGGATATTACCCCTGCCATAATACAGAGGAAGTACTTTTGGAAAAAGGATACAGTCCCCTGGCAGATACGGAAAATCCGGCAGATTCCGTGTTCTGCTCCCATGGGGCAGGCGTTATCGTAGAATGGAACCGTGTGCAGGAATTTATGCATTTGGAAAGCTGTTTATCCAAACAAAGGGAAGATGCCCCCATGAGCACTTACAGAGGAATACATGCCGGAAGAAGGCAGGAAAGAGAAGAGGAAGTTTTATCACAGTGGATCGGACAGGAGGAAATTGATGCCATTTTAAATCGCACCTCCTATGCCAACAGGAAGGAAAACAAAGAAGGAAGATACGCCGGATGGAAGAAAAACCGGACAGGCAGCAGGGAGGCGGATTTTGCCAGGGCCAGGACCAGAACCTATGCACCCACAGTAAAAAAGGAGGATTATCTGCTGGTAGACGGCTATAATGTGATATTTGCATGGGAGGAACTAAAAGAACTGGCAGCACACAGCTTAGATGGCGCCAGAGGAAAGCTGCTGGACATTCTCTGCAATTATCAGGCTGTCAGGAAATGTAATCTGATCGCGGTATTCGATGCTTACCGTCTGGAGGGACATCCCACGGAGGTGCTTGATTACCACAATATTCACGTGGTGTATACAAAAGAGGCGGAAACTGCCGACCAATATATAGAAAAATTTGCCCATGAGAACAGCCATAAATATGACGTGACAGTAGCCACCTCTGATGGCCTTGAACAGATCATCATTATCGGGGAAGGGTGCAGGCTGATTTCCTCCAGGGAATTGCAGGAGGAGATCAGGCAGGCCTCCCGTCAGCTTCTGGAGGATTTTCATATGACCAATCAAAGGGAAAAGAATGGGTTTGATCAGGCATTAAGCCCACAGGCCCGGCAGGAGCTTGATACCTTTAAGGAAAGCTACCAGCGTTCCCAGAACATATAAATAATTGTAATGCTGGCAAGCACAAGGATAATGCCTATGTTTATCACATGCATGCAGGCGGCTTTTGCTTTGGTTGCCCTGTTGGTTTCCTTAAGAAGAGGAAGGGACAGATAATATTTATTGCCCAGCCCCAGAGCAATCGCCACATAAACCAGACAGATGGCCACATAACGGAAATCGCTGCTGCAGGTGTAAGGATAGATGATGACAAATGCCGCAAAGGAAATCAGCATGATCACATAACCCGTCAGAAGGAAGACCGTATCTTCCCGGCGGGTTCTTTTGTTTATCAGTACGATCACCAGTAAAATGGCGGTGGCAATTCCCAGAAGTACGGTAAGTATAAAGGTGATCTGACACAGAGCAAGAAGAACATCAGACAGATCTACAGGATATTCCTCCGCAAACAAAGAGGTATGAAACATGATGACCCAGGTGTTATTGCAGGCTTCGGCGCTGATAGGGTGAAAAGGAAAATCAAAATGCCAGTCCGAAAAGGAAGGAATGCCCAGTCTTTCCCAAAGGCTGTAAGGCGCAGTGTACATGGGAGAGGTCTCTCCGGGAACAGGAACGCCGGGTTTTTCGCCGAAACGAATCAGGTTTCTGACGATCCATGATAAACCTATGGGCGCAACGATTACCCCAAAAATACAATAGTTTTTAATCCATTTGATAAGGAGCGGTTTGTCCTTTTGGCGGATCACGGAAACAAAGTGCATCAGAAATATAATGGCCAGGGGGATAGCAAGTACCGCTGAGTTGAGCTTGGTGATCATGCCAAAGCCAATGGCAAGTGCCAGATAAATCAGTCCCTTTAAGTCTTTGCAGCGTATCCATTTAAGAGAGCCAAGGATAACCAGACACATAAAAAGGATAGTGAGCATATCGTTGTTGACGCTGCCTGCCATTATGATCGTGGCAGGATGAAGGGCCATAAACCCAAGTCCTATGTAAAGACCGTTTTCCCTTATTTCAAGCACCTTTAATATTTGCCAGGTAACTACCATGCAAAGGCAGGAATAAAGCAGGGGAAGAATCTGCAGATTTTCAAAAGCAAGCTCTTCCGTGACGCCCAGCCAGATATTAAGCTTCAGCCACAGGAAGGAAATTATATGGTGCAGAGGAGGATGGTAATAGGCAAACAGCTCATAGGGATTGATGTCCGGAAGTTTGTGAAATTTGTATATGTATTCAATATATCCGATATGGCCGGGATTAACGAAATCAGTTCCCATTCCGGTATAGGCGCCGGCGTCATGCTGACGCTCATAAAGACCGGACATGAGCACATAGCCGCACCTGAGAAGCACACCTAACAGGATGATCATATACACCAGTATATTTTCATTTAACCGGCGTGTGAACTTTAAGTAAAGGAAAATACCTGAATAAAGAAAGAAAAAGCAGGCAAGGAGCATGACCTTAACATAGTGCGGGCTGTAAAAAAAGCCGCTGCCCTGAGCTATGGCGGTAAGCATGCAGGAGGCAATGATGGTAAGTATCAGGCAGAAAGCAGTTTTTCTGTTTCTGCTGCCGGAATCACTGGTATTTTGAAACAATAATTTTTTCATAGGTAAGTTCTCCTAATAAATTGCAGTAACGTTTGTAATTTCATTTTCCTCTACCTGGAAGCTCCAGATGGAATGACCGGGCAGGCGATGCTCCGTCAGGTAAAAGGTTCCATCAATCTGAGTAATGTAATAAGGAGTGCCTCCGCCAATAAAGTTGCTGTAAATATCTTCATAGGAGCCTGAAGATAAATCCTTTAAGCTTTTGGTGCGGATCATGGTGGCATAATCCTGATTGCCGGTTATGTCGGTGGATATGGTAAGATAAAAATAGTCCTGTATTTTTGTCAGTTGGATCATTCCGGCCATTTCCGGAGGGACAGGGTATTCTTTCTTTATCTTAAAGCTGTCAAGGTCTGCCTCTATGATGCTGGAATTGCCGGATACGAAATAAATGCGGTCACCAATAATGGTAAAAGAGCGCACATATACGCCGTTTAAAGAGGGAATGGAGCGTACCTCAGTAAGGTACATCCGCGTATCCTCCGCAGCATGCCGGAACAGATACATTTCTCCGCTTTCAGAGCTCCAGGCATAAAAGGTATCCGTAGTTTCGTCATAAATAATATAGTGAGGGCGGTCGCCTATATTTAAAAACTCCTGAGTGGGCGCAAAAACAGACTGGCCATTATCGTTCTTTATTTTTTCCATAATGAGGATACGGTTTCTTTCCGTATCGTCAATCAGATAAACAGTCCCGTCGCTGGCAAGAGTGTGTCCCATGGAAATGTCATTTGTCATGACTTCCCATTCATACAGGGGATCCGTCAGATTGTCATGATAGATTACCTGATTGTTGTAACAGTCCACAATAAAGTAGGTATCCTCCACCTTGGTAATGTAAGTGGGGACGCTTAAGGTGGGGAATGGGTTGTTTGGAATGGTATTTAAGGAAGAACGGTCAAAGGAGATCAGCTCCGATTCCCTCAGATAATTTTCAGGCACATAATCCTCTGCGGGCTTTGAACAGGAGGTAAGGCAGGCCACAGACAGGCACAGTGACCATAGAAAAAGTATCTTTTTTATGAAATTCAGTTTTGGATTATATTTTGCACTCATACAGCTATTATAATTTTTTTGCTTTTATTATACAATATTTTTTTGTATACTACAGGTAGGTTTGTTGTAGGAATTGTCAGGTTGCTCAAAAGGAATTGCACGCTGTCAGCTTCGCAATTCCTTTTGGGCAATCTGACAATTCCAAATTTACCAGGCACCTTTTGACGCCTGAATGATAATGCATCTTAAGGTGCTTTTAGAAAAACGAAAGATAGAGAAAGGCATGGTTATTACAATGGCAGAATTAAAAGAAAACAGACAGATGCGCATTTTGTCGGCGATGGGGATTATTTTTGTGGTTGCCGGCCATCTGGGATATAATCTATTTGATATTGGAGAATTATTCCCCTACTATTCCTTTCATGTATTTATTTTCCTTTTTGTGTCGGGATATTTTTATAAAAAGGAATCGGAAGAGAGGATTGGCAGTTATCTGATTGGAAAATGCATCACGCTGCTTCTGCCTTATTTTGCATGGAACCTGTTTTATGGGATTTTAACCATGCTGCTCCACAAAGCGGGCTTTTCCATTGGACAGCCCCTGTCCTTCAAAACACTTTTTTTATCGCCCTTTATAGACGGGCACCAGTTTTTGTATAATTTTCCGGCGTGGTTTGTACCGGCATTGTTTATCATAGAAGTAATCAATGTGCTGATGCGTAAAGTGCTGACCCTGCTTCGTTTAAATTATGAGTGGTTGATCTTTGCAGGATGCCTGGCTGCCGGAATGCTGACCGTCTGGCTTTCAATCGGAGGGCATGTATGGGGAATTTATAATTTTCCGGGGAGAATTTTGTTTATGCTGCCGGGGTTCCAGATGGGAAGGATTTACCGGGAAAAGCTTGAAGTGCACGATACGCTGGAGGATGGCCCCTATTTTCTGATTGTTATGGGATTGCAGGTGTTAATTACCATCTTCTGTGCAGGGCTGGCTTTCAGCACCGTGTGGGTGGGAAGCTTTGCCAACGGCCCGTTGGTTCCTTACCTTACGGTCATGACAGGAATTGCCTTCTGGCTCCGGATAGCCAGAATTATCAGTAAAATTCCTTATCTGTCAGGGAAAATGGTATATATTGGAAGAAATACCTATTCGGTGATGATGCATCACGTAGCGGCATTTATGCTGGTAAAAGGGGTGTTTTATCTGATCAGCTATCTGACGCCCCTGTGCGCGGAATTTGACAGCGAGATGTTTTTTAATGAAATAAATTTTGTGTATCTTGCAGGAGGTTCGGAGGCCAGCAAATGGATCTATCTTCTGGCAGGGATCGGGCTGCCGCTTATAATTGCTGATTTACAGCATCGCATTGGGCGCAGGCTTTCCAGGGCGTAAAGGTTTGCAACTCTTTGGCAGCCCTTTGGTCATACAAAATCGTTTGACAGATTTAGGCGGACGTGATATGCTGAATGCACTTACCGTTGTGAAATCCAATTGAATCTATGAATTATGTACAGGTGACCTGTCTGTGGAAATGCCATGGACAGGTTTTTTGCGTTTGCAAACACCAAAAGATTTTACGGAGGTAAGGATTAAATGAAAAAAAGAGTTTTTAAGAAGAAAAAGAAAATAAAAGGATGCAGAGCCCGTAAACTTGTGAAACGGGCGCTTTTGACGGCGGCAACGGTCTGTCTGCTTTCGGGAATGACTCTGACTGCACAGGGAGAAGAGAGGGAAGAAACCGATACATCTAAAGCAGGCAGTCAGGCTTTAAAGGTAGTGATCACTGAGATTTATCATAAGCATATGGGAAATGAGGGGGAAATGGGAGGCTGCTATCAGGTGCCCATCCCTCATCAGCATCAGGGGGATGAACAGACCGGAGGTCCCTGTTATCAGAGGATAGTTTATCATACCCATGCGGGAAATGAAAGCGAAGGCGGCGGCTGTTATACCCGGCCGGTTTACCACCAGCATGAAGGCGATGATAAGCAGGGAGGTACGTGTTATGAGGAAATTACCCATATCCATACAAAGGACTGTTATCAGCAGGAGGACTGTATCGTGTATCATACGCTGAAAGGAGACGTGCTTTCTACATGGGAGGATTTCTGCTACAGCCATCAGGAAACGCTTTTTGGAGAAGCAAAGGGGATTGCAAGCCATACAGCCTGCGAAGCAGGGGAAGAGGAAAAAACCTATCAATATTGTCTTTCCTGCGGCTTTATCGCCCCTACCATCCACTCCTATGAGAAGCTGGCCTGCCAGATAGGGGAAGGAACCATCCTGGGGTATCAGTTAAGCTGCGGGAAAGATGAAAATACCATAGACGGTTATGAGACAGGCTGTGGTTTCACGGAAGGAGAAAAGGAAGCCTATGGGCTTAGCTGCGGGAAAACCACAGAAGGATATGGGACGGACTGCGGATTTAGCCAGCATCAGCTTTGCGGAAGGCTGATCGTGACCAATGAGACCGCCCAGCAGGCCAGGCAGGCCGTGATCAGTGCACGGATAGAAGACCTTACCGGAGGAAAGCTGAAATCAGATTCCGCTTCCTATGAGTGGAAGGACGCCGCAGGAAAGCTTCTGGGAACAGGAGAAAGAATTACAGTAACAGAAAACGGTATTTACTCCGTAGCTGTGAAATTGGAAAACAAGGATGTGGAGGAGGCAGGACTTAACAGCAGTATTCTGGTGGATAATATTTATAAAGCCCAGGAGGAAGCCACACCCACGCCTGTAGTGCAGGCTACTCCTGAACCAGCGCCTGAGAAAACACAGGAATCTGGAGAAAACCCCCAGCCTTCCCCTTCGTCACTAGAAGAGAATGATACAGTAGCCGTGACGGAGAGTGAATACGTATCAGAAAAGGAAGAGGACACAGAAGATAATGACAAAGTGTCCTTACCCATAGAAGGAACAGGGAAAACATCTGTCCAGGCAAAGGTTCCTTCGGCACCGTCGCCCTTTCCGTCTCCGGTTAAAAAGAAGAGCGAAAGTGTGCGGCTGCCGGAAAATAAAGCCCAGGAAGAAGCCGCCTATCAGATAGGGCAGGAGAGGGAGCGTACCGGTATATTAGACGGAGAGACGGTGAAAATCATTACTGTAGCCGGCAGTACCCTTTTGCTGACAGCGTGCCTTATTTTATTACTGTTTTACTTAAGGCACAGCGTAAAGGTCTTTAATGATGATGGAGAGGGGAGGATGCTCTGCCTGGGACGCTGCACAGTTAAAATGGAAGAAGAGGGCTATGTGATTACAATTACCGAAGCTATGACAGAAAAGTCCTGTACCAACAGGTACTGCATTAAGCCGGGACTTTTCCTTTTGGGGAAAAAGGACGGGCAGGAACTGGTAGTGTACCAGGGGGAAAAGGGAGTGACTGTTTCCTTAAGCAGAGAAATGATTGTAGTGTTATAGACCAAAAAATTGTTACAAACTGTAATAAATTCGAGAAAAAGACCTTGATTTTGCATATTGAAAGTGATAGACTCGTAGTGTTTATAGAAATAAATGCATATTTATGCATAAGGAGGAGAGTATTATGAAAAAATTTTTTGCTTTATTACTGGCAGCAGTAATGACAATGAGCCTGCTCACAGCCTGCGGAAGCAGTGAGACAGCACAGACAACAGAAGAGACACAGGCAGCAGATGCTGCTGTACAGGAAGAAGCAGCAGATGCCGCAGAGACAGAAACAACAGATGCCGCAGAGACAGAAACAACAGATGCCGCAGAGACAGAAACAGCAGATGCTGTAGAAACAGAAGAGGCAGAGCAGGCAGTATCTGAAGCATTAGCAGACGGTGTGCTTACAGTTGGTACCAACGCAGAATTCCCACCTTTTGAGTATGTAGATGACAATGGCGAACCTGACGGATTTGACATTGCGCTGATCAAGGCAATCGGTGAAAAGCTTGGTGTGGAAGTGGAAGTTGAAAACATGGAATTTGCTTCCCTGGTATCATCTATCGGCAGCAAGATCGATGTTTCCATCGCCGGTATGACAGTTACTGACGAAAGAAAAGAAACCGTTGATTTTTCCGATTCTTACTATGAAGCAGTTCAGTACGTGATCCTTCCTGAAGGTTCTGAGATTGCTACGGCAGATGATCTTGTTGGCAAGACCATTGGCGTTCAGTTAGGAACAACAGGCGACTTTATTGCTACCGACATTGAAGGTACTACAGTACAGCAGTACAACAAGGCAGTAGATGCGGTTAACGATCTGATCAACGGAAGAGTTGACTGTGTAATTATCGACAAAAATCCTGCGCTTGTATTTGAGAGCAAGTTTGAAGGACAGGTTACAGCCCTTGAGGGAGCACAGTTTGATTTTGAAACTGAAGAGTATGCCATTGCAATGCCCAAGGGAGATACTGCTTTAGTAGATGCAGTGAACGCAGCGTTGGCAGAGATTAAGGCTGACGGAACATTTGATGAGTTAGTAAAGACTTATATCGAGGCAGAATAATTAAGACAGACAGAATAACGGTATAGGCGAAGAGCAAAGAGGATAGCATACAGATGCATGCTATCCTCTTTTAGAAAAAGAAAGGAACTTATGATATGCAGGCATGGTTGGAAGAAATAAGTAAAAAGTTTGAGATGGCATTTATTTCCGGCGACAGATGGAAGCTGTATTTTAGCGGTCTGGGTGTCACATTGCAAATTGCGTTTTTTGCGGCAATCGTGGGTTTACTGATCGGTACCGTTGTGGCGCTGATGAAGCTGTCCACTAAGAAAAACGGCAAAAAGACTATCTGGGCGAGAATTGCCAATGCCTACATAGACATTATCAGAGGTACGCCTTCCGTATTACAGCTGCTGATCATGTGGTTTATTATTATGAAGAGCTGCAAGAATGGCGTGCTGGTTGCAGTATTATCCTTCGGTATTAACAGCGGCGCTTATGTAGCTGAGATTGTCCGTGCCGGCATATTGGCAGTGGATCACGGACAGACAGAGGCAGGACGATCCTTAGGCCTTTCCAAGGCGCAGACCATGATTTATATTGTGATTCCTCAGGCGATTAAAAATGTACTTCCTCCTATCGGCAACGAATTTATTGTACTGCTTAAGGAAACAGCAATTGTGGGATATGTAAGCCTGACCGATTTGACCAGAGCGGCCAATCAGATTTCCTCAAGAACTTATGAAGCATTTATGCCGCTTATAGGTGCTGCGGTCATTTATTTTGTGATCATTAAGATACTAACCGTTTTGTTGGATAAACTGGAGAGGAGGCTGCGTAAGAGTGATAATCGTTAAGGATCTGCACAAAAAATTTGAAAACAATCACGTACTGCGTGGAGTAAATTATCATATACATCAGGGGGAAAAGATCGTAGTGATAGGTCCTTCAGGATCGGGAAAAAGTACCTTCCTGCGCTGCTTAAACCTGCTTGAAAGCCCTACCAGCGGTGAAATCTGGTTTGACGGCCAGCTGATCACAGACCCTAAAATCAATATTGACAAGATAAGGGAACACATGGGAATGGTGTTCCAGAACTTTAATCTGTTTAATAATCTTTCCATTATGGATAATATTACATTAGCTCCTGTAAAGCTGAAGCTGATGAATAAAGAGGAGGCCAGTGAAAAGGCATTAAAGCTTCTTGCAAGAGTGGGGCTTACGGAAAAAGCAGACGCTTATCCCAGCCAGCTTTCCGGCGGACAGAAGCAGAGGATTGCCATTGTAAGGTCTCTTGCCATGAATCCAAGGGTAATGCTTTTTGATGAGCCTACATCGGCCCTTGACCCGGAAATGGTAGGGGAAGTTCTGGATGTTATGAAAGAACTTGCTGATTCCGGTATGACAATGGTAGTGGTAACCCATGAAATGGGATTTGCTAGAGAAGTGGGAACTAAGGTGCTGTTTATGGATGAAGGGATTATCATGGAAGAAAACACACCTGCAGAATTTTTCAATCATCCCAGGTGCGAGAGATTACAGGATTTCCTGTCAAAGGTTTTATAAAGAAGAGCCCCGGATCAATAGAAAAGTCTCTATATGGTCCGGGGCTTAATAAAACAGCGCATAGGACAGCGCGGAAAAGAGGGATTCATGGCAACAATCAGTTTATGCATGATCGTCAAAAATGAAGAGAAGGTTCTCGCAAGATGCCTTGACAGCATACAGGATCTGATGGATGAAATTATTATTGTGGATACAGGCTCTTTTGACCGCACCAAAGAAATTGCGGCGAAGTATACGGACAGGATATATGACTTTGTCTGGGACAATGATTTTGCGGCTGCCAGAAACTTTTCTTTTTCCAAGGCTGGCTGTGACTATATCTATACAGCCGACGCAGACGAGGTAATAGATGAGGAAAACCGCGAAAAGTTCAGGGCGCTTAAACAAACCCTTGTTCCGGAAGTGGAGATCGTCCAGATGTATTATGGAAATCAGCTTGCCCATGGAACGGTCTATAATTTTGACAGAGAACTGCGCCCCAAGCTGTTTAAGAGACTTAGAACCTTCAAGTGGATAGAGCCGGTACATGAGACGGTAAGGCTTTTGCCGGTAGTGTTTGACAGTGATATTGAAATTACTCATCTGCCTGAGAAGAATCATTCGGGCAGGGATATAAAGATTTTTCAGGATATGACGAAGAAGGGGCAGGTGCTGTCTCCAAGGCTTATGAATATGTATGCCAGAGAGCTTCTGATTTCAGGACAAACAGAAGAATTAAAAAATGCGGAGGAATATTTTACCAGGGTAGCGCAGGATTCCCAGACGAAACCGGAGCAGATGAAGGAGGCTGTCTGCGTAGTGGTCAGAGCGGCAAGAATCAGAGGAGATTACCTTAAAATGTTTCGCTATGCCATGAAGGATGTGGCCAGCAATGAGGGCGGTGTCAGTGAAGTGTGCTATGAACTGGGGGAATACTATCTATCCCAAAAGGACTATCAGGAGGCGGCAATCTGGTATTATAATGCGGCCTATGAGACTACAAGCATACTGAATATTCACAGCGGCGGTGACCTGCCTCTTTTGGGGCTGGCGCAGTGCTATGAGAAATTGGATATACCGGAGCAGGCGGCAGAATATAGAAAAGAAGCAAGGCAGTGGGGCAGAAAGGAATAGCCAGCCAGTAATGGACCGGAAGAAAGGCTGGACAGAATGTGTTAAGAAATGGAATTCTGCTTGCAGGCCGGGCAGGATAATGTTACCATAGGTAGCGGATGCAAATACATCCCAATGAAAACTTAAGAAGGAATTTACCATGAGCTGGGAAGAAAATGTTAGAAAAGTAGAACCTTATGTGGCAGGAGAGCAGCCCAGGCAGGAGGGGGTCATCAAGTTAAATACCAATGAATGTCCCTACCCACCAGCACCGGAGGTAGCTAAAATTGCAAAAGAACTTGACTATGACAGGCTGCGGCTTTATCCGGATATGAATGCGGAAAAGCTGGTGAACGCGCTGGCAGAGTATTACCGCGTAAAACCGGAGCAGGTTTTTGTGGGCGTAGGCTCTGATGATGTATTGGCAATGTCCTTTATGACCTTTTTTAATGGGGACAAGCCTGTATTGTTTCCCGACATCACTTATTCTTTTTATGATGTATGGGCAGAGGTATTCAGGATTCCTTACAGGACATGTGCTCTTGACGGGGATTTCCGCATCAGAAAAGAGGATTATCTGGTACCCAACGGCGGCATCATTATTCCCAATCCCAACGCACCTACAGGCGTTCTTGAGGATGTGGGTATGTTTGAGGAAATTGTGAGAGCAAATCCGGATTCCGTGGTGATCATAGATGAAGCCTATGTGGATTTTGGGGGTGTAAGTATGGTGCCCTTTATCCATAAGTATGATAATCTGATGGTGGTACAGACCTTTTCCAAATCCCGCGCCATGGCAGGCGTGCGTATTGGATTTGCCATAGCAAATGAAAAGCTGATCCGGTATTTAAAGGATGTGAAGTTCTCTTTTAATTCCTACACCATGAACATGCCCGCCATTGAAATGGGAGCAGCGGCAGTACGACAGGACGCTTACTTTAAGGAAATAACGGGAAAGATCATTAAGACAAGGGAGTGGACCAAAAATCAGCTTAAAGGCCTTGGATTTACCTTTGAGGATTCTAAGAGCAACTTTTTGTTTGCCACTCACAAAAGCGTGCCTGCCAGGGATATTTTTCTTGCACTGAAAGAAAACAATATTTATGTAAGATATTGGAACAAACCCAGAATTGATAATTATCTGCGCATTACCATAGGAACAGATGAGCAGATGCAGAAACTGGTAACCTTTTTAGAAAATTTTTTGAGCGTAAACGCTTAGGATCGGAGGAAAAATGATTAAACTTCTTTTACAGGGTATCGTAATGGGAATTGCTAATATTATTCCCGGTGTCAGCGGCGGAACCATGGCGGTTTCCATGGGAATTTATGATAAACTGATTCACAGTGTGACACATTTGTTTAAGGAATTTAAGGAGAGCATGAAATTTTTGATCCCTATTTTTGTGGGAATAGCAATTGCGCTGGTAGGATTATCCTTTGTTATTGAGCCTGCCTTTGAGCATTTTCCGCTGCAGACCAACTGTCTGTTTGTAGGTCTTATTGTAGGAGGGCTTCCTGCTGTGTGCAAAAAGGTAAAAGGAAAAGGGATCAGGGTAAGCTATATTATTCCTTTCCTTTTGTTTTTTGGCGTGGTAGTAGGAATGGCAGCTATGGGAGAATCAGAAGGCGCAGCGGCTGACCTGACCTTTAGTCTCTGGTCGGTAATTAAATTATTTGTGGTTGGGGCTATTGCTTCTGCCACCATGGTAATTCCCGGCGTCAGCGGTTCCATGATGCTGCTGCTTTTGGGATATTACAATCCGGTAATAGCGGCAATTAAGAACTTCTTTTCTTCACTGGCAGCCTTTGATGTTTCCGGTATCCTGCAGGGCTGCAGCATATTAGTTCCCATGGGGCTCGGCATTATTGTGGGTATTTTTGCCATTGCCAAACTGATTGAAATTATTTTTGAAAAGTTTCCCATTCAGGCATATTGGGCAATTATTGGTCTGATTGTAGCCTCTCCTTTTGCAATCTTTATATTGGGAGATGTAGGAACGATTACAGTAGCCAGTGTACTGGTCAGTGTTGTTACTTTTGTAGTGGGATTTATTGTAGCAATAAAGCTGGGAGATTAATTTGGAAGCATATACGGATTTTGCCGGTGTATATGACACCTTTATGGATAATACGCCCTATCAGGAATGGGCGGACTTTCTGGCAAAGCTAATTGAAAAATATGGAATATCTGGAAAAAGAGATGACACATGTGTCACAAATGAAAAAGATAAGCTCTTAAGGTCTGAAAGGGACCTGGTGCTGGATTTAGGTTGCGGCACAGGCACCCTGACAGAGCTTTTGTATCAGAAGGGCTATGACATGATGGGAGTGGACAATTCCCAGGAAATGTTAAATATTGCCCTTGCTAAAAAGGAAGAGACAGGTAGTGAAATCCTGTATCTTTGTCAGGATATGCGGGAGCTTGACTTATACAGTACCATAGGCACTGTGATCAGTGTCTGCGACTCGGTCAATTATCTTCTGGAAGATGAAGAGGTGCAGGAGGTTTTTTCACTGGTCAACAATTATCTGTATCCCGGCGGAATTTTTATTTTTGATTTTAATACGGTTTATAAGTATGCACAGGTGATTGGTGACGCCACTATTGCGGAGAACCGGGAGGAATGCAGCTTTATCTGGGAAAACTATTACCATGATAAGGAGCGGATCAACGAGTATGACCTGACTGTTTTTGTGAAGGAGGATGACGGTGAGCACTTCCGGAGGTTTACAGAAACCCATTTTCAAAGAGGATATACTCTTGAAGAAATGAAAGGATTCGTAAAGCAGGCAGGAATGGAAGTAGTGCTTGCGCTTGATGCGGAAACCCATAAGGCACCGTCAGAAGCCAGTGAGCGCATTTATATCGTTGCCAGAGAGATCAGGAAAACACACAAAGGTATGGAGAGGTAAAATGTCAGATTATATTGTCAGGGCAACAGCAGCAAATGCCCAGATCAGAGCTTTCGCAGCAACTACCAGGGAGCTGGTGGAGACAGCAAGAAAGGCTCATAATACAAGCCCGGTAGTGACGGCAGCTTTAGGAAGGCTGCTGACAGGCGGCGTGATGATGGGAAGCACCCTGAAGGGCGAAAAGGATTTATTGACCTTACAGGTCAATGGAGATGGCCCCATGAAGGGAATGACAGTAACCGCAGATAGCAGGGGAAATGTAAAAGGCTACGCCATTCATCCCCAGGTAATGCTGCCTCCCAATGGAGTAGGAAAGCTGGATGTAGGCGGCGCAGTGGGGGAAGGAATGCTTCGGGTAATCAAGGATATGGGATTAAAAGAACCTTATGTGGGGCAGACTGTTTTACAGACGGGAGAAATTGCTGAGGATCTTACTTATTATTTTGCAACCTCCGAGCAGGTTCCCTCAAGCGTAGGGCTTGGAGTTTTGATGGAAAAGGATAATACGGTAAAACAGGCCGGCGGATTTATTGTGCAGCTGATGCCTTTTACAGAAGATAGTGTCATTGCACAGCTGGAACAGAATCTGGCAGAGTTTTCCTCAGTGACCACAGTATTAGATGAAGGGAAATCGCCGCAGGAGATGCTTGGGATTCTTCTTAAGGGGATGGATGTGGAGATTACAGATACCATACCGGCACAGTTTTACTGCAACTGTGATAAGAAAAGGGTGGAGAAGGCAATTATCAGTATCGGAAGAAAAGAAATCAGGGAGATGATTTCGGAAAATAAACCCATAGAGGTTAATTGTCATTTTTGCAACACTTCTTATAAGTTTTCGGTGGAGGAACTGAAAGAGCTGCTTGAAAAAAGTAAATAATCATTATAAGTAAATAATGATGATAATAAGGTCGCCAGAGAAATGGAAACAGGCAGAAAGGCGCGGGGAAAATTATGAAGCAGGGATTTATTAAGGTGGCGGCAGCAACGCCCGGAGTCAGGGTGGCAGACACGGTTTATAACAGAGAACAGATCTGTGCAGGGATTGAGGAGGCAGATAAGAAGGGCGCTAAGGTAATTGTATTTCCGGAGCTTTGTATCAGCGGCTATACCTGTGGAGATTTGTTTTTGCAGGAAAGGCTTCTTTGCTCCTGTAAGGAGCAGCTTGCCAGGATCATGGAATTTACAAAAGGGAAAGACTCCCTTGTATTTGTAGGGCTTCCTCTTGAAAAAGACGGAAAATTGTATAATGTGGCGGCTGCGGTGCAGGATGGAAAAGTACTTTGCTTTATTCCCAAGGCTTTTATCCCCTCTTATGGAGAGTTTTATGAAACCAGACATTTCACGCCCGGCAACAGGCAGGCAGCTTCCGTACTCTTTTATGGGGAAGAAGTTCCCTTTGGCATCAATATTCTGTTAAAGGCAGAGGGCATGGAGGGTCTGGTGATAGGCTGTGAAATCTGTGAAGACATCTGGATGCCTGATGAGCCGGGTATTTACCATGCTATGGCAGGAGCAACGCTGCTGGTAAATCTTTCAGCTTCCAATGAAACCATTGGAAAGGATGTTTATCGGGAGATGCTGGTGAAATCTTCCAGCGCCAAATTGATCGCAGGATATGTTTACTGTAGCTGCGGAGAGGGAGAATCCACGCAGGATGTAGTGTTTGGCGGACATGATATTATTGCGGAAAACGGAACGGTTCTGGCCCAGAGCAAACGGTTCGTGAACCAGATCATATACGGTGATATTGATATAAGCAGGCTGCGTATGGAACGAAGGAGAATGAATACCTTTCATTACGACCACAGTTCCGGACATCTGGTGCTTCCTTTTACTTTGAAAACAGAGGAAACCCATCTGGAACGGAGGTTTTCACGTGCACCCTTTGTTCCCTCCGAGGAGAAGGAGAGAAAGAAGCGCTGTGAGGAAATTCTGTCAATCCAGTCCATGGGGCTGAAAAAGCGGTATGACCATACAAATTGCAAAAAGGCAGTTATTGGTGTATCAGGAGGGCTGGATTCCACACTGGCGCTTTTAGTTACGACAAGGACCTTTGACAGCCTTAATCTGGCCCGTGCCAATATGATTGCGGTGACCATGCCGTGCTTCGGCACCACAGACAGAACTTATGATAATGCCTGCAAGCTGGCCAGAGTTTTAGGTGCCACCCTTGAAGAGGTGGATATTAAGGAAGCGGTGACTGTCCATTTTAAAAATATCAGGCAGGATATGGATGATCACAATGTGACCTATGAAAATGGACAGGCCAGAGAGCGGACGCAGATACTTATGGATATTGCCAACAGGGAAAATGGTATGGTGATCGGAACCGGCGATATGTCAGAGCTTGCACTTGGCTGGGCTACCTACAATGGCGATCATATGTCCATGTATGGGGTCAATGCGGGAGTTCCCAAGACACTGGTGCGGCATCTGGTGCAATACTATGCCGATACCTGTGAGAGCAAGGAGCTTAGAAGGGTACTTCTGGATGTGCTTGATACACCGGTAAGCCCGGAGCTTTTGCCGCCTGTGGACGGAGTGATTTCCCAGAAAACAGAAGATCTGGTGGGGCCTTATGAGCTCCATGACTTCTTTTTGTATTATATGCTGCGGTGTGGATTTGAGCCTGCCAAGATTTACAGGATTGCCAGGGAGTCCTTTGCAGGAATATATGAGAAAGAAGTGATCCTTAAGTGGCTGAAGACATTTTACAGAAGATTCTTCGCCCAGCAATTTAAAAGGTCCTGTCTGCCGGACGGGCCCAAGGTGGGGACGGTTGCGGTATCTCCAAGGGGAGATTTGCGCATGCCCTCCGACGCCTGTGTAAGAACATGGATGGAGCAGTTAGAAGAACTGACTTAAAATAATGTATCAGATCATAAAGCTCAGCATTGCGCCGGATGAAAGTCTGCAATGCTGAGCTGTTATTATGCTTCTGCCTTAGATGTCTATGAAGGAGACGGTGAAGGAGAGGGAGACGTTTTAACGGAAGCCTTTTCCAGTGAGGTTTTAATGGCATTTAATAAAACCATGGAGGTATATTTGTTGTCATCTGCATAGGTGATATTATCCAGCGACTGACTTTTTAAGATTTGGTTTGCCAGATCGTCAAAGGAGGGTTCTAAGAGCGGAAACATAGTAGCCACAGCCTCATCCAGATTTACCATGCGGATATCGTTAATGTTGGTCTCATCTACGGCAACCTCCACATCCACCGCGTTGTCATTTAAAATAAGGGAGGTTGTGTAAATGCCGGGAACGTAGGTAGCGGCAGGTGTCTCTACGGCATTGTTTTCCTCTTTGTCCTTTGGCACAAACATAATGATCAGGAGAATGATAAATAATATTCCCAGTAGGGCAAAAATACCGGTATATATTAATTCTTTCATATGAAGTACAACGATTTTGGTTTTGGAGCTCATTAGATTTCCCCGTTATGTTCTTTTTACTATAGTATTATTTGATGAAGCGATTTATGCCATTGTGAGACAGAAACTTTCAGTGTTGACAAACGCAGGGAAGGGCTGTTATCATATAACGGAACAAAGGCGTTCATAACAGCGGGCATAGTGCAAAAGCTGGTATATGGACGCCTTTATGTTTATGGAATAAAGAAAACGGAAGTAAAAGGGATTAACAGATAAAAGAAAGGAATGAACACGTTATGAGAAAGAATTATTCAAAGGAAGATATTATGGAACTGGTAAATGACGAAGATGTGGAATTTATTCGTCTGCAGTTTACCGACATGTTCGGCAGCCTTAAAAATGTTGCCATTACAGCCAGCCAGCTTGAAAAAGCGCTGAATAATAAGTGTATGTTTGATGGCTCTTCCATTGAAGGATTTGTACGGATCGAGGAGTCGGATATGTATTTGTATCCGGATTTAAGTACGCTGGAGATTTTCCCATGGAGGCCACAGCAGGGTAAGGTGGCCAGGTTAATTTGCGATGTTTACCGTCCCAACGGAGAGCCTTTTGAGGGGGATCCCAGAAATATCTTAAAGCGGGCCATCAGGGAAGCGGCAGATTTGGGATATAGCTTTGAGGTTGGGCCGGAGTGTGAATTTTTCCTGTTTCATACAGATGAAAACGGAATGCCTACTACGCTGACCCATGAGAAAGCAGGCTACTTTGATTTAGGGCCTCTGGACCTGGGAGAAAATGCCAGAAGAGACATGGTTCTGACCTTGGAGGATATGGGGTTTGTAGTGGAGGCCTCCCACCATGAGGTGGCACCGGCCCAGCATGAAATTGATTTTAAGTATGATGAGGCGCTGGCTACAGCCGATAATATTATGACCTTTAAGCTGGCAGTCAAGACCATAGCCAAAAGACATGGGCTGCATGCTACCTTTATGCCCAAGCCAAAGTTTGGCGTGAACGGCTCAGGCATGCATATTAATATGTCCCTGTCAAAAGACGGTAAAAACATATTTAATGACCCTTCCGATAAACTGGGGCTCAGCAGGGAAGCCTATTACTTTATTGGAGGAATTATCAAACATATGAAAGGAATGACGGCAATTACCAATCCCCTTGTCAATTCTTATAAGAGACTGGTACCGGGCTATGAAGCACCGGTTTATATTGCCTGGAGTGCAACCAACAGAAGTCCTTTGATCCGTATTCCCGCTGCAAGAGGCGAGGGCACCAGGATCGAACTTCGCTGTCCTGACCCTGCTGCCAATCCCTATCTGGCTCTGGCTGTATGCCTTCGTGCCGGTCTGGATGGTATTGTAAATAAGATTGATCCTCCGGCAAGCGTAGACTGCAATATTTTTGCGCTGTCTGAGGAAGAAAAGCAGTCCCTTGGAATTGAAGCAATTCCCGGAACCCTGATCCAGGCGTTAAATGAAATGGAAAAGGATGAATTTGTGAAGGATGTTTTGGGCAGGCATGTGTCCTCAAAATATATAGAAGCTAAGAAGAAGGAGTGGGCAAATTATACGTCGCAGGTCACAGACTGGGAAATCAATCAGTATTTAAGCCAGTTCTAGTACACTAAACACAGAAATAGCATAATATGAGGAGGTGTGCAAATGACCGGTGTAATTGTTGTCCTCCCTAAAATTGATGATGCCAGGAATATGAAGAATCTCCTTGTCAGAAACGGTATCACCGTCACGGGCGCCTGTACGACAGGCGCCCAGGCAATCGCTTTGGCAGATGGGTTAAATGATGGCATTATCATATGTGGGTATAAGCTGACGGACATGATATACTCCCAGCTGCACGACTATCTTCCTTTTGGCTTTGAAATGCTGCTTATGGCTTCACAGCATATTATAAGCGGCGGCATGGTGGAGCGTGAAATCATATGTGTTTCCATGCCAATAAAAGTACATGATCTGGTTAATACAGTTGACATGATGATCCAGTCCATTGAGCGGCGAAAACGGAGACTGAAATCAAGGCCTAAGGAGAGAAGCGCTGAGGAAGTAAGATTAATAAAAAATGCAAAAGAACTTTTGATGAACCGAAACCATATGACAGAGGAAGAGGCTCACAGATACATCCAGAAATGCAGTATGGACAGTGGGACAAATATGGCGGAGACAGCGCAGATGGTGCTGACGATGATGAAAGGATGAGACAGGGGATCCTAAAGAGAAAAGAGGCATAGAAGTTGGAAAATAATTTACTGCTAGGAGGCTTGCCGGAGGATGCAATTATGAGATTCCGGCAGGTATTTGAAGAGTCAAAGCGAATCATGACGTATTATAGTTGTGCGCTTTTAGAGGTAGAAACAAAGTTCAGGGTATTAAATCAGCAATTTTCTTTAGAGCAGGAGCATAATCCGATTGAAACAATTAAAACGCGTCTTAAATCGGTGGAAAGTATTGCAGGTAAGCTCCAGAGAAAAAATCTGCCGCTGGATATTGATGTGGTGGAAAAATATATTTATGACGTGGCAGGCATCAGGATCATCTGCCCCTTTATTAATGATATTTATTGTCTGGCAGATTGTTTCCTTAAGCAGGATGATGTGAAATTGATCGAAAAAAAGGACTATATTGAAAATCCTAAGCCCAATGGATACAGAAGCCTTCATCTGATCGTGGAAACACCTATTTTTCTGCAGAATGAAAAAAGATTGATGAAGGTGGAAGTGCAGCTTCGCACCATCGCCATGGACTTCTGGGCCAGCCTGGAGCATCAGTTGAAGTACAAAAAAGACATTGCCAACACCG
>USJG01000019.1 GCA_900554925.1 uncultured Lachnospiraceae bacterium | reverse complement strand
GTTCTAAGGAAACCGAGGCAGGTACAACGGTAAAGGACAGTGAGTCCAGGCTTTCCGCAAAAGCAGCAGCTTATTTGGAAAAACTTCGAAAAACATACGGAGATTTTGAATTTATTGTGGGAAGCACAGGCGATGATTTGCATTCTTTGGTAAAGAATAGCAGTAAAGAGTTTTCTGTTATATTTTCATTGGATGAACTGGAGAAGATGGCTTCTGATGAAAAATATGCCAAAGAAAAAATGGATGACGTTCAAGGCGCAGTCAGAATGTCCAGGCAGATAAATGCGCAGTTTGGCTTTGAGGAAGCATTTGGGAATGTCACCGGCAGTAAAATAACTAAAATTGCTATCTGTTTCAATGAAGATGGTTCTGTTTCCTATTTTGCGCAGCTGGAAAAGTCTTTGGAAAAACAAAAAGAGCTTATTGAAAAATTGAGAGAAAAGTCCTCTCAGCAGGCCACAAGGAAAGTAACGGTTGAAGCATCTTCTAAGGAGGAACTTTTTCATAAGATCAAACAGATTGATTGGTCTGAATTCACAACTGAAAACCGGCAGATAGCAGGCAGTAACTTTGATTATAGTATATAGAAATCAGTATATAAGAATTAATTTATATAAATGGTGTCAAGCTGTGGGTTCTGTTCCGTGGCCGACACCATTTTTCGTTCTCTTGAAATATAATATACTTAAAAATCGGGAGGTATATTACGGATTATATGACATTCAAAGAAGCAGGTCGAATATGGGAATTCCCCAAAATGCAGAAAAACCATTGGGCGAGGAGGAAAGAACCATGATTGAAGTATATTATGCAGAAGATGATGAAATAATTGCACAGTCTGTCAAAGAATATTTAGAGCAGCAAAATTGTAAAGTGACCCTATTAGGCGCGATTTCCGATGTTAAAACAGCGTTGAGAAATCATCTTCCTGCTATCCTTTTACTGGACTGGAATATGCCGGATGGACAGGGAGATGAATTATGCCGCTTTATACGTGGAAACTGGGAAAACTTACCAATTATTTTTCTGACTGTCCGTGGAGATTCTCACGATATGATTTCCGGTTTTCAGAGCGGCGCAGACGATTATGTGGTAAAACCATTTGAACTGGGCGTACTTTATTCCCGTATCCTTGCGCTGTTACGGAGGGCAGGGCAAAATAAAGAAACAAAATTGTTTTGCGATGAAATTATGCTTGATAAAGAAAAAATGGCGGTTTACTTTCAGAACAAAGAAATTACAGTAAGTCAGCCAGAGTATGATTTGCTTTTGCTACTCATGGAAAACAAAGGGAAAACTGTTACCAGAAAACGTTTGCTGGAACAGGTGTGGGACAGCAATGGAAATTATGTAAATGACAACACCTTAACCGTCACAATGAAACGACTACGGGAAAAGCTGCACAATCCACTTTGCCTGAAAACAATCCGCAGCTTTGGTTACCGCATGGAGGATAGCCTATGAACGGAACAAAGAAGAAAAGAACGAAACTTGTGTTTTCGATAGGTGTTTGCTTTTTCTGTATCGTCTGCACATCAGCAGTAGGCCTGTTCTCGTACCAGCAGGCGGCTTTTGAACATATTTCAGCATTTTGTGAAATTCTCATAGAAAACAACCCGGAAACGGAGCAATCGGTATTCTCTGCCCTGAAAAAATACCACTCTCTCACAGAGCAGGAGATAAAAAGGAATAATTTTCTGGCACAATACGGGTACTCTGTTCAAGGATTTTGCAAAGGATACCCTTTTCAAATTCTTGTTATGTCTGCTGCTTTGTTTTTGGTTGCTATCTGCCTGCTGTTTTTTTCAGAAATGCGTACAGAGAAACAAAACCGCCAAAGAATTGCAGAATTGACAGAGTATCTGGAGCGGATAAATATCGGAACCGGGGGAACCATCTTACAGACACAGGAGGATGATTTTTCTTACCTTCAAGACGAAATTTACAAGACCGTTACAACATTATACCAAACAAGAGAGACGTCGGTTGAAGCCAGGAAACAATTTGCAGAAAATCTTGCCAATATTGCCCATCAACTCAAAACGCCTATTACAGCGGCGTTCCTCTCTTTGCAGCTTATGGAAAAAAATGTTCCTGAAATTTATGTGAAGCAAATTGAAAAGCAGTTAAGGCGACTGGGCAATCTGGAAGAATCATTGCTCACGCTTTCTAAAATAGACGCGGGGATATTGCCGCTGGCTAATACAAAGGTTGACATTTACACAGCACTTAATCTGGCAGCAGAAAATCTAAATGATTTATTACGGAAGGAAAATGTTGCCGTTGATATTCCGGATCATGGCTGCATGGAATTTTCCGGTGATCTGGAATGGACAATGGAGGCTTTTATCAATCTTTTGAAAAACTGTATGGAACATTCTAAGCCCGGTGGAACTGTTTATTGTGATTATTCTGAGAATCCTCTTTACCATGAAATTCTAATATGGGATGAGGGGACAGGTTTTGAGCCGGAGGATATACCGCATCTTTTTGAACGGTTTTACCGGGGCAGGCGTGCTGTTGGAAATGGCATTGGAATCGGGCTGGCCCTATCCCGTTCTATCTTTGAGTTACAGAATGGAACGATTAACGCATATAATCGACAAAACGGAGGTGCTTGTTTTGAAATAAGGGTGTACAGTCACTGAGATGTCACTTTTCTTTGCTATACTGGATTTCAGTTGGAATCCAGCCAGCCGATAACAGAAAGGAGAACGTGACATGGAAATATTAAGATGTGAGGGGATCAGAAAAGTATACGGCTCCAAAGAGAATCAAGTGGTTGCATTAGACCATATTGATTTAACCGTGGAAAAAGGAGAATTTGTAGCGATTGTAGGGGCATCCGGTTCAGGGAAATCCACCCTGTTACATATTTTGGGAAGCGTAGACAAGCCCACAGAGGGAAAAGTTTTGATAGAAGAAACAGATATATCCACGCTAAACCAGACACAGGCCGCCATTTTCAGACGCAGGAAGGTGGGGCTGGTCTATCAGTTTTACAATCTTATTCCAACGCTTACGATACGAAAAAATATTCTTATGCCGCTTATATTGGATAAAAGAAAACCAAATCAGGATTATTTTGAACAGGTTGTAAACACATTAGGTATTGTGGATAAACTTGATTTTTTTCCCAGCCAGCTATCTGGAGGACAACAGCAGCGCGCGGCCATTGCCCGGTCTTTGATTTACCGTCCGGCTCTCTTGCTGGCTGATGAACCCACAGGGAATCTTGACCGCAGAAATGGAAAAGAAATTATAGACTTGCTCAAATTATCAAACTGCAATCTGAATCAGACAGTTCTTCTCATTACTCATGATGAAAAGATTGCTTTAGAAGCAGACCGTATTGTTACGATAGAAGATGGGCGTATCATCAGCGACCAGAAACGGAGGTAATAATATGTGGAAAGAGTTTTCTTTGGGATATATCAAGAAGAACCGGGCATCCAGTCTTTCCGTTATGACAGCAGCTTTTATATCCACACTGTTTTTGTCTATACTATGCTGCCTGTTCTTTAACGCATGGAATTATGAGATTGAAAGGATTGCTTTAGAAGAAGGGGATTGGCAGGGACGCATTGCCGGAACTTTTAATCAGGATACGGTAACTGTCATTGCAAATTTTGCAAATGTGGAAAAAGTACAAATCAATGAGGACTTATCCAAAGGTCAGGAAATTGTGATTGATATTTATTTTCAAGATATGAGGACAATCTATCAGGATATGCCATTGATTGCCGGGAAACTGGAAATTCCAGATAGCGCAGTATCTTATCACGAGCTGCTTTTATCAAGATATTTGATACATGACCCGCTGGACGCAGAACCGCCGTTGTTAATAGCGTTCTATCTGGCCATATTGATTGTGGTATCCATTTCCCTGATTTTGATTATCCATAATTCCTTTGCGGTATCAATGAACGCCCGTATTCATCAGTTTGGTATTTTTTCCAGTATAGGGGCAACGCCGGGACAAATCCGCACCTGCTTATTACAAGAAGCTGCCGCTCTTTGCTTTATGCCAATTCTTCTGGGAAATATTACTGGCATTGCACTTAGTTTTGGAACAATACAAATGATAAGCAGGATTGCGGAGGAAATATCAGGGCGGCATGAAGCAGTTTTCAGATACCACCCATTGGTATTCGCAACCTCCATTCTTGCCGCTGTTTTAACCGTATGGATTTCTGCATGGCTGCCCGCAAAAAAGATTGGCAGATTAACGCCGCTTGAAGCGATAAAAAACAGTGAGGAATTACACTTTAAAAAGAGAAAACATTCCTATGTCCTGTCTGCTTTATTTGGCATGGAGGGCGAACTGGCAGGAAATGCGCTAAAAGCACAGAAAAAGGCATTACGGACTTCCACGCTGTCACTCACTCTTTCCTTTTTAGGATTTACTCTGATGCTATGCTTTTTCACGCTTTCCGGCATTAGTACGAATTACACCTATTTTGAACGATACCAGGACGCATGGGACGTTATGATAACACTGGAAGATACGGGCATAGAAGATGTAAATTTAGCGGAAGAAATTGTGGGATTAGATAACGTGACAAGCTGCGTGGTCTATCAGAAAGCAGAAGCAGTTGGAATTGTCCCGGAAACAAATATCAGTGATGATTTAACGTGTTTAGGAGGGCTGGAGATTGTAGCGGGAAATTCTGTTCGTTCAACGGAAGGGACTTATTCTATTCCGGCTCCTATTATTATCATGGACGACAGTAGCTTTTTGGAATACTGCGAACAGATCGGAATAGAGCCGGATATAACAGGCGGGATTGTCCTCAACCGCATCTGGGATAACATACACAGCAATTTCCGATACAAAGAGTTTGTTCCATACCTGTTGGAAGAACAAGACACGATCATGCTGCAAAATATGGGGCAGGCAGAAAATACCGTCTCTGTTCCAATCCTTGAATTTACGCAGGAAACACCACTTTTAAGGGAAGAGTATGATAATTACTCTTTGGTACAGTTTATCCCTCTTTCTTTATGGAGTCAGATTGCGGAAATAATAGGAAATACGGAAACAGACACTTATATCCGCGTACTGGCAGGCGAAGGCGTAACCCTTTCCGAGTTAAATGCGTTAGAAGAAACATTGTCAGAAATGATAAAAGGAAACTATTCTTTTGAGATAGAAAATCGTATTCAGGAAAGAGTGGATAATGACAAAGTATTAAACGGATACATGTTGATTATTGGAGCATTATGTGCTTTATTGGCTGTCATAGGGCTTGCAAATGTGTTTTCCAATTCTCTGGGATTTATACAACAGAGAAAACGGGAATTTGCAAGGTATATGTCTGTTGGAATGACACCGGCGGGCATGAAAAAAATGTTATGTATCGAGGCTCTTTTGATTGCGGGACGTCCGCTTTTCGTTACATTGCCGCTTACAATATTGATTGTTGGTTTTATGATAAAAGCAAGTTACTTAAACCCTATGGAATTTTGGGTTCAGGCTCCGATTGCTCCAATCACTATATTTATTTTAGCAATCTTTGGATTTGTAGCTCTTGCCTATTATATGGGCGGGAAAAAAATAATGAAGTGTAGTTTGGTTGAAACTCTTCGGAATGATAACATGGTCTGAAAAATTTTAAAAGAAGCTTTGTCGTCTGGAGAATTGCCGGCCCTGTTTATTCAACCATTGATCAGCCCCTTTTTTAAGATTTTATTTTGCAGAAATGTAGTAAGTGAAACATAACGGTTATCTGGTTTTTACAATCAATTCAAAGAATGTCACCATTTCCTGCTAATTCCATAAGATATTAAAGAGAATAACTATGGAAAATTCCATAACATTCTTATATATCAGATAAGCAATCAGGAAAGGAGATTAGTATGAGCGAACTGAATCAGGAAATGGGAGAAATTATGTATGAAGAGATGGATAGAGGACCCAAGAAAGATATGGACAGAGTAGGCTGTTCTGCCATTGGTTATCAGGATGTCAATGTCTGCATCCCTGTTACAATTAAAACCTTTGGCGAGGCCGGCAATGCAAAAACCCAGTGTCTGGGAAAAGCAATCATATCATCGGGCTGTGACAACTGTGCCGGCAAAACAAATGATGTCTGCAAGTTTACGATCAGCCAGAAACTGCGTGTTGAAGTACCTGTTATCTTTGGTGCCAGAGCAGAGGTAGGCAAAGCTTCTGTGGACTGCGACTATGCTGTAAACTGCGGATGCAGTGAGATGTAAAGATACCTGAAAAAGAGATATTGAATTTATCAGGAGAAGTTTTATGATGACAGGAAAAATAAATCCCTTATCCAGTTCCTGTAATTTTGCCGGTGTAAAGCCGATCATGGTGGATCTGCCATACCCTGAAACCAGAGTAAACGCCGCAAATCAGGCCTACGCCAACCTGCTTAGTAATGATTACTGCGGCTCGGTATCCGAGATGTCGGCGATCACACAGTATATCAACAATGAAAACCGCCTGTTTTGTGAAAGATGCCCCTTGGCAAAGACCCTGCTGGGAATTGCCATGGCGGAAATGATTCATCTGCAGAAACTGGGAGAACTGATCTTTTTATTAGGTGGTAATATTGATTTCAAAGCAAAACAGCAAAACGGAAGACAGACCATGTGGAGCCCTTCCTGTCTGGATATTCCGGACAGCGTAAGAAACATGATACGGGCCGATATTGAGGCTGAAAATGGAGCAATCAGGCAATACCGAATGCATATGAAAATGATCAATGATAACTGCATTAATGCAGTATTGGCAAGGATTATCATGGATGAAGAGTATCATATCATGATCCTGCAGGCTTTGTTAAAAGAATTATAAAAACTCATCCGGACAGATGATGAACAAAATTTGCTTCTGTAAAAGAGCGTTTGCGCTTTTACAGAAGCAGTTTTTTTGAATTGTAAGATTCGGGTGTCAAAAGGTGCTTGGTAAATTTGAAATCGGCAGATTACACAAAAGAAATTGCTAAGCAGGCATTGCAAAGGAAAATGAGATTTTCTTAATGGTCGAGGGATGGCGAATTGCGGATGGTTGCGTCCGGGTAGACAATCTTCCTTAAGAACATTTAGAAAATCCATTTTACGAAGCTGACAGTGTGCAATTTCTTTTGTGCAATCTGCTGGGAGCACTTTCTAAAAGCACCTTTTGACACCTGAATCATTGTAAAAAAAGCAATCACAGCATATAATAGAGACGGTGCTTAAGAGGTAAAATGATAAACAAAAGGTAGAGAAGGAAGATAAATTATGTTGACCATAGGA
Source organism: uncultured Lachnospiraceae bacterium (assembly GCA_900554925.1). Taxonomy (GTDB): domain Bacteria; phylum Bacillota; class Clostridia; order Lachnospirales; family Lachnospiraceae; genus Suilimivivens. Next base: position 18,009 of record USJG01000019.1, on the reverse strand, counting down.
TGCCATATATCCATTGCGGATGGGATTGCAAGGACTGCCGAAAACGTAGTTAAGATGGAAGCTGACACCATGCAGATTTTCAGCCGCAATCCCCGCGGTTCCGGTTATAGGAACTATAGCGCGGATGAAATAGAAAAATTTCAGAAGATACGAAGGGAAAATCATTTCGGGCCGATACTCGCCCATGCGCCTTATACCTTAAACCTTGCAAGTGCAAAGGAACAGACCTATGAGTTTGCCTGCATGGTGATCAGAGAGGATATTGCCAGAATGGATGCCCTTGGAATAGAAAATATTGTTTTTCATCCGGGAAGCCATACGGGAATCGGAGCCGAAGCCGGCATTCAAAATATTATCGCCGGCCTTGACCAGGCAATTACAGGGAAGGAAAATATTGCAGTACTGCTTGAAACCATGTCGGGCAAAGGAACTGAGATAGGAGTATCCTTTGAGCAGCTTAAGGCCATCCGGGACGGAGTGAAGCATCCGGAGAGAATTGGCATCTGTCTGGACACCTGTCATATTTTTTCTGCCGGATATGATATTGTAAATGATTTGGAGGGGGTACTTAAGGAGTTTGACCGTGTGCTGGGACTTTCCCAGTTAAAGGCAGTTCATCTAAATGACAGTCTGATGCCTTTTGGGTCTCATAAGGATCGGCATGCAGTTATCGGTGCAGGGGAGATCGGGTTAGATGTGCTGCTTGGTGTGTTGCGCCACCCGGCCCTTAAGGAACTGCCATTTTATCTGGAAACACCTTTAGATGATCAGGGACATAAAGAAGAGATACAAATGCTCAGAGAAAAGCTAAAATAAAAACATAGACAGAGGAAATGAAATGGTTCAAATAACAAAAGATAATTTTTCCATAAGACAGATTTGTCAGTCGGGCCAGTGCTTTCGGCTTAAAAAGCTGGAAGGGGCAGAAGAAACGCAGGAAAGAAAAGGAAGTGAGAGATACGCACTGACAGCTTTTGGGCGTTATCTGAAAATAGAACAGAAGCAGAAAGAAATTTTCTTTGATTGTACGCAGGAAGAATTTGAGTCCCTGTGGAAGAGCTATTTTGATTTGGAGGAAGATTATGGAAGGATTATAGCTTCCATAGATATTCAGGACAAATATCTTTTAAGGGCAGCAGCCTATGGCAGCGGAATAAGAATACTGCGTCAGGATCTGTGGGAAATGATTATCAGCTTTATCATATCCCAGCAGAATAATATTAAGCGTATCAGAAAATGTATTGAAGCTTTATGTGAAAAATATGGAGAAGAAAAATATACGGAAGATGGAACCTGTTATTATACATTCCCTGAGCCAGCGGCGTTGGCAGCAGCAGAGCTTAAGGATCTGTACGCCTGCAATCTGGGGTACAGGAGCAAATATATAAAAAAGACAGCCCAGAGTATCGCCGCAGGAGAGATGGATCTTGCTGCAGTTAAGGAGATGGAGTATGAGGCGGCGGTGGAAGAGCTTTGTAAATTAAGCGGAGTGGGAATCAAGGTGGCCAACTGCATCTGTCTGTTTGCCCTGCATAAGACGGAAGCCTTTCCGGTGGATACCCATATTAACAAGGTGCTGAGAGAACAATATCCGGACGGATTTCCCTTTGAAAGGTACTCAGGATATGCAGGAACCGTGCAGCAGTATATTTTTTATTATGACCTTATGAAACAGAGCGTTTAAATGAACCCACTGAACTGACCAGAGAAGATAGTTTATAGAGATTTAATAGTTTGTCTCTTCAAGTAATTTAAAAAGTTTGCTATAATTAACTGCTGTAGGAAGCATATTGATAGAAGAAAGAAGGAAGAACATGAAACCATTAGTACTTGTATACAGAAAATGCAGCACCTGCCAGAAAGCCTTGAAATGGCTGGAGGAAAATGGAATTGATTATGAAGAACGTCCCATTAAGGAGGAAAATCCTACTGTGGAGGAGCTGCGGCAGTGGCATCAAAAGAGCGGTCTGCCCTTAAAGCGTTTCTTCAATACCAGCGGAAATCTATATAAAGAATTGCAGCTTAAGGACAAACTGGCAGATATGCCGCAGGAAGAGCAGTTAAAGCTTCTTGCCACAGACGGCATGCTGGTAAAGCGGCCTTTGCTGATTACAGATACTTACGTGTGTCCGGGATTTAAGGAAGCCGACTGGAAAGCGCATATTTGACTTATGCAGGCGAAGTTATTATAATGATACGAAAAACGCTATGTATTAGAAAGAAGGATTACTATGACCAAAATTGATATTGTATCCGGTTTTCTGGGTGCAGGAAAGACAACATTAATTAAAAAGCTGCTGGCAGAGGCATTGAAAGATACTAAGGTAGTACTGATTGAAAACGAGTTTGGAGAGATCGGCATTGACGGCGGGTTTTTAAAAGAAGCAGGCATTGAGATTAAGGAAATGAACTCCGGCTGCATCTGCTGCTCACTGGTAGGCGATTTCGGCACTTCCTTAAAAGAGGTTATGCGTACCTATGAGCCTGAGAGAATTCTGATAGAGCCTTCAGGGGTAGGCAAGCTTTCCGACGTTATGAAAGCAGTGCAGGATGTAATTGACGAAAAAGAAGTAGTTTTAAACAGCGCGGTTGCAGTAGTAGATGCCTCCAAGTGTAAAATGTATATCAAGAATTTCGGAGAGTTCTTTATCAATCAGATCGCCCATGCGGGTACGATCATTTTAAGCCGGACAGGTAATATCTCCGAGGAAAAACTGAACAAGTGCATTGAATTGATCAGAGAGCACAATGCGAAAGCCACCATCATCACAACGCCATGGGAGGAACTTGACGGAAAGGATATTCTTGAAACCATTGAAGGCGCCAAGGATCTGGAAGCAGAGCTTATGGCAGAGATTCAGGCCCATAGAAATAAAGAAGAAGAACACCATCACCACCATCATCACGGCGAGGAGGAGCATGGCCACTGCCACCACCACCATGATGATGAAGAGGAACATGGCCACTGTCACCACCATGATGAAGAGGAGCATGAGCACTGCCACCACCATGATGAAGAGGAGCATGACCATCACCATCATGATGAAGATGGACATGATCATGGCCCGGATTGTACGTGCGGATGCCACGACCATGAGCACGGACATCATCACGCAGATGAAATTTTTACAAGCTGGGGGATGGAAACTCCTGCGGCATACAGTAAAGAGGAAATTGAACATATACTGGAAGAGCTTGAAAATGAAAAGGAGTATGGATTTGTTCTCCGTGCCAAGGGTATGGTGCCCGGAGCAGAGGGCGGATGGGTATACTTTGATTATGTGCCGGGAGAGAGCAATGTCCGTGATGGCAAGGCAGATGTGACAGGAAAATTCTGTGTGATCGGTTCTAAGTTAAAGGAAGATAATTTAAAGAAACTTTTTGAGAAATAGTATCTGTGACAAAGAAAGAAGGGAAACAATGAAGCCGGTTTATGTGATAAATGGTTTTCTGGAAAGCGGAAAGACTGAGTTTATCTGTTATACACTGGGGCAGCCCTATTTTCAGATTAAGGGAAGAACCCTGCTTATTGTCTGTGAAGAGGGCGAGATAGAGTATGAAGATAAGCTCTTAAAAAAGAGCCGCACGGACATGGTTGTAATTGAGGAAGAGGAAGAATTTAACGCCTCTCATTTATTTGAACTGGAAAAGAAATACAAGCCTGAACGTATCATTATAGAATATAATGGAATGTGGAATTTTAAAAATATGAAGCTGCCTTTCCACTGGACTATTGAACAGCAGATCACAACCATTGATGCATCCTCTTTTCCCATGTACTTTACAAATATGAAGTCATTACTTGCGGAAATGCTGAGAAAATCTGAAATGATTATTTTTAACCGCTGTGATAATGTGGAAGATTTAAGCGTTTATAAGAGAAATGTAAAGGCAATCAATCCCAGGGCAGAAATTATTTTTGAAGATTCACAGGGAGAAATAAATCAAATCTTTGAGGAGGATCTTCCTTACAATTTAAATGATCCGATTATTGAGCTGGACAATGAAGGATACGGGATCTGGTATCTGGACAGTATGGACAATCTGGAGCGCTATGTTGGCAAGACCATCCAGTTTACAGCAATGGTATTAAAACCTGAGGGATTTCCAAGAGGATACTTTGTGCCGGGGCGTATGGCAATGACCTGTTGTGCAGAGGACATGGCATTTTTAGGCTATGCCTGTGAATATGATAAGGCAGAGCGGTTAACGGATAAACAGTGGGTAAAAGTAACTGCCAGGGTTGCCAGGGAGTACTTTGCGGATTACGGCGGTGAAGGACCGGTGCTTAAGGCCTTAAGCGTGGAGCAGGCGAATGCTCCAAAAGAGGAAATAATCAGCTTTGTGTAAAAGACAAAAGATGAGAAAGGGAGATTGGGATGTATCATTATTCCATCATTCAATGGCTGTTTTTCTTTTATTTTTATTGCTTTTTTGGTTGGGTATTTGAATCTGCATATGTTTCTGTAAAGAGCAGAAAATTTGTAAACCGCGGCTTTATGCGCGGGCCTTTTCTCCCTATTTACGGAAGCGGAGCTATTATGATGCTTGTGGTCTCCATGCCTTTTCAGGATAACATTTTTCTGACCTACCTTGCAGGCTGTATCGGTGCCACAGCCCTTGAGCTGGTTACAGGCATAGCTATGGAAGCGCTTTTTAAGGTGCGGTACTGGGATTATTCCAATCAGAAATTTAACTACAAGGGGCATATTTGCCTTTCCTCTACTATTGCGTGGGGCTTTTTGACTATTTTTATGACGGAGTTTCTGCATAAAGGGGTGGAGAAGATTGTTTTTGCCATTCCTGCTGCAGCAGTGGCTGTAATTACAGTAATTGTTACAGTGTACATTATCATTGACTTTACCCTTTCCTTCAAGGCAGCTATGGACCTGCGGGATATCCTGATCGGCCTGGAGAAAGCAAAGGAAGAAATGGAACGGATTCAGAAGCGGCTGGATGTGCTTATTGCGGTAGTCAATGATGAGCGTGAGACGCGGAAGCTGGAAAGCAGTGTGCGTATTGATGAATTAATGGATAATATAGAGGAAAGATTCAAATCCTTCAGGGAATGGGTAAAAAGCCATCCCTCCGAGCTTATGGAGGATATGCGGGAGGAAATCGTGGAGCTGCGCAGCAAGTACACCATAGAAAAGGAGCATCGTCTGCAGTTTAAGCGGTTAAAGGACTTCTATCAGAGAGCTTTGATCAAGGGAAATCCTACCATGTATTCCAAGCGTTTTGAAGAGGCTCTGGAAGAATTAAAAAAAGCTGCCAATGAAAGAAAGAAAAAATAAAAAATGGGTATTGACTAATTACGCTGCTAATGGTATCATATCATTCGTGGCGTGAGTCAAGCGGAAGTGTCGGAACTGGCAGACGAGCAAGACTAAGGATCTTGTGAGCATTGCGCTCGTGTGGGTTCAAGTCCCATCTTCCGCATTATAGGAAGCCTTATTTGACAGGCTTCCTATTTTTCTATATTCAAGGTGCACAGCTTAAAATTATGTGCATTCTAATGTTTCTTTATTTACCATCATTTATGATTTCCCAAAGTAATGTGAAAAATATTAAGATGCGGTTACCCATTATTGTTTTTAAGGAGAAACCTTCTATTGGGAGCACCTGGGGATGATGGATTCTGAAGCATACATTGTAAAAATCTTATACTTACCCATGAAACCAAATCCCATCTACTATCAGTTAAGGTACTGGATGAGATTATTAATACATTTCTGAGATAAAATCCCTCTCTATTTGCCTTTTTGAACAGGATAACCGTTTCCCTGCAAATCAGTAGACGGATTTACTGGCTTATCATTTTTATTTCTGCTGCTCTCCCAAACACCTTTTGGAATTGTGCTTATTGGTTTCTTTTTGTCTGTGACCTTCATAGTGCCTCCTGTGTTTTTTTATTAGTATTACCCTATTGCAAAAATAATAATCCTGTTTATAGCATAGAAAATTATGTTATAATTTGCCTGTGTCAGAAAGAGAGGGCGTAAATATGGAAAGAGTGAATTTCAAGGTAGCTGTTTTGCAAAAGAGAGCCAAAGACAGGAAAATTTCAGATAACATGGAAACTATTATTTCCAGCATGAAGGAGGCTGCGGAAAAGAAAGCGGATCTGCTGCTTTTGCCGGAATGCTTCCTGACAGGATATGGCCTGCCAGTTGATAATAAGGATGTTCTTAAGGATGACAGCAAATACATCAAAGAAATATGCGATAATGCTAAAAAATATAATATAGGAATTGTATTAACCGCATTTACAAGGGGAACATTAAAGCCCCAAAATTCTGCCTATGTTATTGATAAAGAGGGAAATCTCCTGATGAAGTACTCAAAGGTGCATACCTGTGACTTCGCAGACGAGAAGGCCCTGGAAAGCGGGAATGAGTTTAAAGTCTGTGAATTTAGCGGGATCAAGCTTGGCGTTATGATATGCTATGACAGAGAATATCCTGAAAGCGCAAGGATCCTTATGCTTAAAGGTGCGGAAATCATACTCGTTCCCAATGACTGCGGCACAATGAAGCCAAGAGTGCAGGCGCTGTCAACACGGGCATACGAGAATATGGTTGGAGTGGCAATGGCAAATCCTAACGGAGAAAATGCCGGAAATTCCTGCGCGTTCAGCCCAATCTGCTGGGATCACAATGGAAGGTGCGTTGATAATACTCTTTTAATGGCAGATGAGCTAAGCGAAGGAATCTTTTATGCAGATTTTGACATGGACAGCATTCGCAGATACAGAGAACAGGAGATGATGGGGAATACCTTCCGGAAAACGAAGGCATATGGAGATTTATTATCGGATAAGATTGAATATCCTTTTATCAGGGAGGTCTGCCTTCACCAGAGCACAGAAAAGTTTTAAAACCCTATTGACTCTGACGCTGCGTTATAGTTTAGAATGACATTACACGGAAAGGGGGATGAAAATGCGGACAGTAAAAGAAGTCAGTAAACTTACAGGTGTCAGTGTGCGCACACTGCACTATTATGATGCCATTGGACTTTTGAAACCTGCAAAAGTAACAGAGGCAGGCTATCGAATGTATGACGATACAGCCCTTAGCCGTTTGCAAAATATTTTATTGTTCCGTGAATTGCAATTTCCTCTGAAGGAAATTAAGGTAATTCTTGACAGTCCTGATTTTAATCAGGAAGAAGCAATAGCACAGCAGATCAAACTGTTGGAATTACAATATAAGCATATAGAAAAGCTTATTTCCTTTGCCCGTGAAATTCAGACTAAAGGAGTAAGGACAATGAACTTTGAAGCTTTTGATACCAATGAGATTAAGCAGTACAAGGCAGAAGTTAAGGCAAAATGGGGAGAGTCCAAAGCATATCAGGAGTATGAACAAAGAGCTGCTTCCCAGAGTGAGCACAATTATGATAAGCTTGCTGATGAAATGATGTCTCTGTTTGCTCAGTTCGGGGATATGAAACAACTGTCGCCTGATGATAAAACTGTTCAGGAAAAGGTGGCCACTTTACAAGCCTATATCAGCCAAAATTTTTATACCTGCAATAATGAAATTTTAAAGGAATTGGGCGAGATGTATGTTAGTGATGAGCGTTTTAAGAAAAATATAGACCGTTTTGGCAAAGAAGGAACCGCAGAATTTGTAAGACAGGCAATTTCTGTTTATTGTCACAAATAAGCTTTCCCTTATAGAGCCGATGAACTCACAGTTTGTCGGCTTTTTTTGCGCGCCAAATACCCAGTTATTTTGAAGCAATTTTCAGCCTGATAATATATAACGATCGTCACTTGACAAAATACTCAAAAATGAAACTGAAAAATTAGTAAAATTTCCGAGTTGACAGGGATAAAAATAATAACTTAATATAAATTATGAAAGGGTATATTTAATGGGCGAACAAAAAAAAGAAATCGTTTTCCTCATAGGAAATATGACACATTCCGGTGGGACTGAAAGAGTTCTTTCCGTGATAGCCAATGGACTTGTGCAGAGAGGCCATGGGGTTTCTATTGTAAGTATCTGGGGTAAGGGAGAGACTTTCTTTCCGCTTAAGGAAGAAATCAGGGTTTACTGGCTGGAGGCCGAAGTCCCTAAAGCAGGTGCTGTTAAGAAGATTCGGGCTGTCAGAGATATTTTAAATAAGCAGAAAGCAGATTTCCTGATAGATGTAGATATTATACTTGGATTTTATTCCTTCTTTTTAAAAAGGTTAAGACCCCAAATTCACTGGATTTCGTGGGAGCATTTTAATTATTATTATCATTTCAGAAAAAATAATAATCTGCGGAAAATTGCAAGAAGGCTTGTGGCCAGGTTTTCAGAACAGCTGATTGTTCTGTCAGAGGAAGATAAAGGGTATTACCTGGAAAATCTAAAGCTGAAATGTGGGATCAGACGAATTTATAATCCCAATCCTTACGAGGATGTACCTCAAAAGAGGGCGGAAAAGCCCATTGTTTTCGCAGCAGGAAGGCTGACGAGGGCGAAAGGCTTTGACCTTTTGATCAAAAGCTGGAAAGAGCTTGAGAGCAAATATCCGGAGTGGACGCTTTTGATCGCGGGAGAGGGAGAAGACAAAAAAATACTGGAAAAGGAAAAAAGAGCCGCAGGGCTTAAAAATTTACAATTTATTGGTAACGTTTCCAAAATAGAACAATATTATAAATCAGCTGCAATATTTGTTCTGCCTTCGAGAGATGAAGGATTCGGTATGGTTTTACTGGAAGCAATGGATTTTTCACTTCCGGTTGTCAGTTACTCCTGCAAGGCAGGGCCAGGTGAAATTGTGACAGACGGAGAAAACGGTTTTTTGATAAAACCGGGAAACACAAGGGTTTTCGCGGAAAAAATGGAACTGCTTATGAGGGATGAAAATTTACGCAGACAGATGGGGGAGAAGGCAAAAGAATCAACAGAGCGCTTCAGAAAAGAAGTGATATTGGATCAGTGGGAAGCATTGCTTGAGGATATGGATTTCTGAACGGAAAGGGAGGATATATGAATATTCTGGTAACAGTGGACAGCAATTACATAAGACCTTTAAAAGTTATGTTAACCTCCTTTTTCACATATCACAAAAATCAAAATAAAATTTATCTGCTGCATAGCAATGTAAAAAGCACAGAGTTAGAGGAGCTAGCGGCCCTGGTAAAAGAGCATGGGAGCCGGTTTTTCCCGGTCAGGATGGAGGAGGATATACTTTCAGACTTGCCGGTGCTGCGATATTTTACCAGGGAAATGTATTACAGGTTATTTGCAGGCAGAAAGCTTCCGGAGGAAAAGAGGATCCTTTATTTAGACCCGGATATACTGATCCGGGGTTCCCTTGAAAATATGTATGAAACAGACCTTGAGGGAAATGTGCTTGCAGGGATAGAGGATTTTGCAGTAAAAACATTGCTCTTGGAGCATAAGAGGGAGCTGGGATTTGAGGAAGAAGAAAAGTATATTAATTCGGGAGTGCTTCTGATAGACCTTGACAGACTCAGAGATACTTTCCGGGAGGAAGATCTTTACCGCATTGCGGAGGAAAAGAAGGAATTTCTCCAATATCCGGATCAGGATCTGATCAATCTTATGTTCCGGGGGAAGATCAAGGTGCTGGAGAGATGCTTCAACTATAACAGCGGTTACGGGAGCGTAAAGGAAATGCTAAGGTACATAGCAGGGGGCTTCCTGAAAGAAAGGAAATATCCTGTGATCGTACATTATATGGGCCAGTCAAAGCCCTGGCACCCGGATTATTATGGAAAGTTTGGAAAAGAGTATCGGCGGTATCTGAAAAAATATCCGGACCCTGATACCCGGAAGGAATGGAAAAGGCGTCATTTAGCAGTTATGAAACATTTATCTATGGTTGTAGTTCGAAAAGCGGGAGGAAAAAGCAATGGAAAAATCTAACGTATCTGTAATCATACCGGCCTATAATGAAGAAGCAGCAATCGAAAAGGTGCTGAAGGAGTTGCTTGATGCAATGGAAAAGTGGAATACAGGCAGCATAGAGGTAATTGTTGTAAATGACGGGAGCAGTGATAACACAGCAGCGATAGTAAGCCGTTTTCCTTCCGTGCGGCTTATCAACCACCGCAAGAATAAAGGATATGGCTCAGCAGTCAAAACAGGGATCAGAGAGGCGTCTGGAGAATTTGTTGTCTGGTATGACGCGGACGGGCAGCACAGACCCGAGGATTTATTAAAAGTAATCACGAAAATGCAGGAGGAGGATTTGGATTACTGCATTGGAATAAGAGACAGTAATTCTTATGAAGAAAAAAACAGGCAGTTGGGGAAAAAGGTACTTAAAAGTATTCTGTGCTTTATTACCAAAGAAGAACTAAGGGACTTTAATTCTGGTATGAGGGGGTTTCGGAAATCTGTTATTGCCTCCTATTTATCCATGCTTCCCGATACCTTTGGAGCCTCCACAGTAACCACGCTGCTTATGCTTGAGAGAGATTATAAGGGGGGAGAGGTAAGCATTACCGTCAGAAAGAGAGAAGGAAAAAGCTCGGTAAAGCAGATACGGGACGGTTTTCGCACAATTGCCCTTATTTTTCAGGTGATTATATTGTTCCAGCCAATGCGCATTTTTGGCAAATTGGGTCTGGCTATGTGTGCGGCAGGTGGGATATACGGAGTGATACGTGCGGTGCAGTGGTCAAACGGGATTCCAATTCTGGCATCTATTTTGATCATCTTCGGATTTCAGCTTATTTGCTTTGGAATTTTATCGGACCAGATCAGCAGAATACGTAAGCAGGAATATGAAAAACATTACATATATCCCAATTAATGGGGAGGAAAAGGTACAGGTATAAAGATGTTAAAGGTATCAGATTATGTGGCTGTCATAGCCGGCTTTTTTGGTATTTTGATTTTCTATCTTGTTTTTTCGGGAAATCTTGTGCTTGATTATGGAACGGATCATTCTCTGCCTGAAATCGAATGGCAGGCGGCACAGGAAAAGGAACAGCTTCAAACAGCTGAATTTGTGGTTTTGTACGGAGAAGAAGCAGAAAGTGAAGCTGCCAGCCGGATGATGCAGATGCTGGACAAATTGAAGAAGGATTATCTTTTAAGGGGTACGATCGAAGAGCTTGATGAAGCACAGAGAAAAGCTGCCAGAGTGTTTATTGTCACTGCACAGGATCCCGGATTGGCAGATGAAGCGCAGGAGCTTTTAAAGCTGGCAGGGGAAGAGGGCAAGTATGTTTTTTTTCCATTCCTTTCGGGAGAAAATCCGGAATATGAGGAACAGCTGGGGGTACAGGAAAGCAGGGGAGAGACTGAAATTGACGGAATGATGGTTTTTGAGGGTCTTCTTGTCCAGGGGATGGTCTATTACGACCAGCTTCCCATGACGGTCAGGGATATTACCCTTGACGCCTCCTGTACAAGGCTGATTCAGGAAAAAAGTGAAGAAAACAAAAAACAGAATCTGCTGATTCCATTACTATGGAAAAAACAGTGGGAAAATGGAAAAATTTATGCTTCCAACAGCCCTTTGTTTTTGGAGGAAACAGGGATCGGCATATTTGCAGGCGTTCTGTCTGACATGGAGGAGGTTTTTTTATACCCGGTAGTCAACAGCAGCGCGGTGCTTTTAGATTATTTCCCAGATTATGACCATGCGGATCAGGAAATTATATTCAATCTGTACAGCAGAACTCCGGTTATGTATATCAGGGATATTATCTGGCCTGCCATGGATAAGATCGGCCATTCGGAACAGCTGATACTTTCAGGAAGAACTCATGTGGCAGATAAAACAGAGGATTTTTATGATATGCAGCTTCAGATGCAGCGAAGCAGCGGAATTATTCTGGAGGGAGAAGAAGGCAGCTTACTGCCGGTGGTATGTGAAGGCCATGCAAACAGCGATGTTAAGCGCTATCAGATGGAGAGCATGGCGTCGGGAGAAGGACTTGCCACCAGCTACCTTGATATGAGAGAAGTGATGGGAAGCAAAACAGAGGCAGAATTTGAGTGGGCGTCATATTCTCTTGAACTGTCCAAAATGATGCATGATGTCTATAGAAACAATCAATTTCTGGAAAGTGTAAACTGGAGGGAAGCCCAGGAACGCTTTAAAAGATATGAACAGATCAGGCCTGAATTTACCGTGACGGAGACAGAAATACAGATTCGCGCAGAGGGTTTTGTGGATGTCTGGTACTGCATGATAAGAACGGAAAAGAAGCTTTTGGAGGGTCAGGGTTATGAAGTTCTGTATGCAGGAGAGGATGCTTATCTTCTGGAAATCAGAGATCAGGAGATTACAATACCCTTAGATTAAGTTGTTTGGAGATGCATGCCAATGAAAATAGCAATGTTTGCGGAAGGAAGTTATCCTTATGTAGCGGGAGGCGTGTCCGGGTGGATACAGATGCTGACAAAAGGAATATATGAAAAAAAGTTTGTCATATATACATTGGTTCCCACAAGAGAGGATGGAGGCAAGTTCAAGTACGATATTCCCTCAAATATATGCGAGATCAGAGAAGCTTATCTGAGTGATAATGAGGATATATCCGGACGAAAAAGGAAGGTCAGGCTTTCGAAGGAGGAAAGGGAAAGCCTGCGCTCGCTTTTATTTGGAGATCAGGTACAATGGAAGGAACTGTTCTGGTTTTTTGAACATACGCCATATTCCGTAAATGACCTTCTTATGAGCAGGGATTTTATGGAACTGACCAGAGAACTTTATATCGAAAGGTATCCCAACAGCGTGTTTACTGATTTTTTGTGGAGTATCCGTTCTCTGTACCTGCCTTTGTTCCGGGTGCTGAAAACCCCTATAGAGGAGGCAGACTGTTACCATGCTATTTCCACCGGATATGCGGGGATTATGGCCTGTAAGGCCAAATATTTATATGAGAAACCTTTGATCTTGACAGAGCATGGAATTTATACCAGAGAGCGGGAGGAAGAGATCATTAAGGCAGACTGGACTCAGGGAATCTATAAAAATCTGTGGATCAGATATTTTTATACCCTGTCACAGTGCATTTATGATGCCGCAGACCAGGTGATTTCTCTGTTTCAGACAGCAAGACAGATACAGACAGAGATAGGATGCCCTGCTGAAAAAACCAGAGTAATATCCAACGGTGTATTTTTGAAAGAGATGGAAAATCTTCCCGGAAGGGAGGAGGACGGAAAAATCAATATTGGCGCGGTTTTGCGTATTGTTCCCATCAAAGACGTCAAAACCATGATCAACGCTTACAGACTGGCCAAGGAGGAGATTCCTGCCTTACAGCTTTATCTGATGGGGCCAACAGAGGAAAACGAGAAATATTATGAAGAGTGTCTGGAACTGGTAGAAAATTTTCAGATTCCTGATGTTATTTTTACCGGCAGGATTCAGGTAAAGGACTATTTAGGCAGGATGGATATGATCATACTTACCAGTATTTCTGAGGGACAGCCTCTCTGCCTGCTGGAGGCAATGGCAGCCGGAAAACCATGCATAGCCACAGATGTAGGAGGCTGCAAGGAGCTGCTTTATGGTTCGGAATGGGATTATTATGGGCGGAGCGGACTTATTATTCCCACCATGAATGTGGATAAAGCGGCGGAGGCCATGATTACGCTGGCGAAAAACAAAAAAATGAGGGAACAGATGGGGCAGTGTGGAAGATTAAGAGTTGCGGAATTTTATCAAAATGAAGAAGTAATACGCAAATATAGAAAACTCTATAATGATTTAGTAGGAGAGGGTCTTGAAGAATGGCTGGCATCGGGTTTGAATTAAAAAAACTGTTTAAGAAAGAGGGGATCATAAGCACGGTCTTTGCGGGGGTTTATGCAACTGTGGTTACCATCGGCCCTACGATCATGGTAATCCTGGCGCTAAATCTCATGTATTTTCTTCTGCCCTATACAAGGGTTACCTATTATGAAAGGGAAGTGCTCTCCTCCACGATCCTTTACGTTTTTGTTTTTTCACTGATCATTTCTTCGCCTATTAATATCATTCTTTCCCGTTATACAGCAGATAAAATTTATCAGGAAAAGTATGACAGTATTTTGTCGGCGCTGGATATGGGAAATCTGCTGCTTGCACTGCTTACGCTGCTTACAGGAGTTCCCTTTGGTGCGGCTATGTATTTTATCGGGAAGCTTCCGATGTATTATGTTTTTATTTCCTGGCTGTTTTATCTGGGATTGGCATTTACCTTTTATTATATGACTTTTATCACGCTGCTTAAGGAGTACAAAAAGATTACCTACAGTTTCCTGTTTAGTCTCCTGATAGGGATTTTATTTTCCTGCGTGGCAGTATTCTGGTGGGATTTTTCTGTTATGGATGGGATACTGGACGCGCTGGCGATCAGCTTTAATCTGATTGCAATGCTGCTTATGGCAAGGCTCAGGAGAAATTTCAGAGATCATGACAGAAAAAATACAGAGGTGCTGAAATACTTTAAGGAGCATTGGAGGCTGTTTGCGTCCAATGCATTTTATACACTGGGACTTTACAGCCATAATTTTGTTTTCTGGTTCTTTTCCCCCTATCGGGTGACAGTGGCAAATGTATTTATTTCCGCCCCGGTATATGACGTGGTAACTTATCTGGCAATGCTGAGCAATATATCAGTTCTGGTCATATTTGTGGTGAATGTGGAAACAAAGTTTCATACAGCCTATAAGCTGTATTGTGAATCCGTTATCGGGGCTTCCGGCAAGGATATTCTTAAGGCAAAAAACAATATGATAGAGGTGCTGCGCAGAGAGCTTCTTTATATTATACAGATTCAGATGATCGTAAATATCTGTATTTTTGTGCTGGTAATTGCTTTTGCGGCGGATTTGGGTATCACAGGTAGAATCCTTACCATGTACCCGGTAATGTCGCTGGCATACATGATTTTGTATCTGGTGCAGTGTATGATGATTTTCCAGTTTTATCTGGATGATGCCAAAGGAGCGGCACTTGTAGGGTTTGTTTTTATGGCGGGGACTACAGCGGGAAGCTATATAGCTGTGAATTTTCCGCCGGTATTTGCGGGAAGCGGAGTACTTTTTGGAGCGTTCCTTGGATTTACCACTTGTTTTTTCCGTATCAGGAGTAAATTGATTCATTTGGATGAGCATATTTATTGCCGGGGAAATGTTGTGGCGATAGAAGAGAAAAAGCGTTTAACGCGAAAAAATAAGAAAGAACAGGAGAAGGTCGTAGTTTATTCTTTTAACAGGGAGGCCGAGGAGAAGCTATGAAGGTACTGGCGGTTGGAAGCTATGGGCTGGTTATGGGGAATCTGATAGCCAGGCTGCACAGAGAAAAATGTGATGTTTATGTTTTGACGGGAAATAAGAAAAAGGAAAAGAGAAGCGGGCTGCCAAAGCATATTTCTTTTTCCTTCCAGGAGGATTCCCCAGATGTCAAGTATGTGCTTCAGGGGATTATGCCTGATTATGTTATCTTTACAGGGGCATGGGATGAGAATTTCAGGTGGGAAGAAGAAAACTGCGCGTCGGTCTTTAACAGCTCGCTGGTAAATATATTAAGCTGGGCGAAGGAATATCAGGTTCCAAGAGTCTGCTATCTGTCCTGTATGGATGCCGGAATGGAGAAGGGGAACCGGGGAAGGCTTGTAAGAAACGGTGAGAAAATTTGTGAAACCTATGCGCAGCAGGGATTTTCAATTACTGTTTTAAGGCTTCCTTATGTTTATGGCTGTTCAAAATGTGTGGAAGATACCCTTGATCTTTTAGCAGAGCAGTGCTTTCTGGCAGGAAAGGGGAGCGATTATTCTCTTCCCGCCATGAAAATGGAGCCTCTCTATGTGTCCGATCTGGCGGACGCCGTTTACAGGGTAGCTATGGAAGAGGGCGGAAAGTCCGTTTATAGCTGCTATGCAGTAGAAGGAAAAGAAATACTTGAGGGGGAAGGCTTTGAGTCATGTATTAAGGAACTTTATCCCCAAAGCGGCGCAAAAGCTGCGGGAAAAATCTGCTTTTCCGATATGGAGATACCAAAAGGCGATGATTTTTGCAGGGATTTTGGATATTATCCCAAGATCGATATTAAAACAGGATTAGAGAGGATAGAGGTATTCTTAAGCAAAAACCGCAAAAAGATCGAAGCCATCAGAAAGCAGAAGAAGCAGGAAGACGAACAGGAAGCAAAAAGGATCGTCAGAACGCAGATAAGGCGGGGACTGAAAAGGATCATTCAGCTTCTGGAAAATATCCTTGTGTTTATAGCTGCCTTTGCGGCACAGTACTATTTGCAGGGTGAGATTCAGGCTTTTGCCTGCGTGGATTTTCTGCTTTTATATATTGTACTGATTTCCATTCAGAGAGGAGTGGGAGAAAGCATACTGGCGGTATTGCTGGCCACAGCGGGAAATTTGTATCTGGAGCTTAACGAGGGAGGAACCTTAAGCAGTATCCTTACGCAATATGAGTTTGTCCTCCAGTTTCTGTTTTATTTTATCATCGCCATAGGAATTTCCTATTCCTTTTTGCATAACCGGATCAAATTAAAGGAGCGGATGGAGCAGCTACGGGAGCTGGAGGAGGAATATACAAGGATCATTGATATTAACAAGACCAATGTAGAGATCAAGAAAACCTTTGAAGACAGGCTCATCAATTATGGCGACAGTATTGGAAAGATATATAACGTGGTTTCAGAACTGGATGTGCTGGAGGTGGACAAGATCATGACGGCGGCGCTCAAGGTGGTAAGCAGGATCATGGGGGTACGGGATGTGTCGATTTATTATGCCGGCACAGATGAGTATTTTCATTTTGTTGGCGCTACCACCAGAGAAACCGGAGGGCAGAAAACGATTCTGCTCAGTGAGTATAAAGAGATGGAGGAAGTGTTGTCAGAGGGGGATGTATATATTAATCACAGCATAGGGGAAGAACTTCCCAGAATGGCGGCGCCGATCTTTTCAGGCAGCAGACTGATTTATATTATTATGCTTTGGAATATGGAATTTGAAGAGTTAAATCTTTATAAGAAAAATCTGTTTTTGGTTCTGGTTAAGATTATTACCTCTAGTCTGGAAAAAGGCTATCAGTACGAAAAGGCAGGACGAAATCTGGAATATTACGAGGATACCAATATTATGCTGCCGGAGGCTTTTGAGCGCAGAGTCGTGGAACAGTTGGAGGGAAAGACAAGGCAGGAAGCAGAGTATGCGCTGATTCAGGTTGAGGCCCAGGGAAGAGACAGGGCCCAGCTTAATGCAGAGCTGGGAGCGCTTCTTCGGGACAGTGACAGAATTGGTTATTTGAAGGAAGGAGATTCTTACCTTTATATTCTTGCCCACACAAATTATGAGGATGCAGAGTTTGTAGTCAGAAAGCTTGCAAGGGAAGGTTTTAAGAATAAGGCGGTAATGTTGGATGAATTATAATGAAAGTACGATCTGGCTGATCTTAACCACAAATTTTATGATAGCCCTTTTCTACATGATCATCATGTATGTAAAGACAAAGAGGAGCTATGTTTTTATCAGAGGGATCATTATGATCCTTTGTCCCGTTACTGCACTTGCATGTTATTTTTTCAGCTATATGCAGGATATGATATTCAAAAAACAGGAAGTGGATTATGCGAACCTTAGTATGGATAAGACCAAAAAGGAGTTCGAACTGGGGATAGATAAAGAGACAGAAATGAAAATGCTCCCTATGGAAGAGGTGCTTACGGTTTCCACCACAAAGGACAGAAGAGAAGCAATGATTAATCTGCTGAAAACAGATGTCAGCGACCGTCTGGGCCTGATCCGCAAGGCGGTAGAAAACGAGGATCCGGAAACCGCTCATTATGCGGCTTCTGCACTGACGGATATTTTCGGAAAGTTTACCGGGGAAGTAAACCATTTGCAGGCTGCCTATGACAGTGACAGATCCAACAGAGAAATTAATGAAGAGTATATTGATGTGGTACTGCGGATTCTTGGCAGCGGGGCTTTGTTTGGTGTGGAGGAGATGACCTATCTCTATATTTATACGGGTCTTATAGAAAATCTGATGAAGCATCATCCGAAGG
>USJG01000018.1 GCA_900554925.1 uncultured Lachnospiraceae bacterium | reverse complement strand
TTATAGAAGAAACCGTGCCATATCTGCCAGCAGACAAACCTACTTATCTGATGGGAGTCGGCACGCCTGCCAATATTTTGGAGGGTGTGGAAAGAGGAATTGATTTCTTTGACTGTGTCTACCCCAGCAGGAATGGGCGCCATGGCCATCTTTACACAAATCACGGAAAGATCAATCTTTTTAATGCAAAATATGAATTAGATGACAGGCCAATAGAAGAAGGATGCGGATGCCCTGCCTGCCGCAGATACTCAAGGGCATATATAAGGCACCTGCTGAAAGCGAAGGAAATGCTGGGGATGCGTCTTTGTGTTCTGCATAATCTGTATTTTTATAATACTATGATGGAGGAAATCCGTGACGCCCTCGATAAGGGTGAATTTGCTGCGTATAAGAAAAAGAAGCTTGAAGGTATGCAGCAGGGCGAATAACCCAACACAAAGATGAAGCTGAGTGTCATACAAAAATCGCAAAAGGACTTGTCTTTACCAGCTTTATTGTGTATTATAAATGTTAGACTTATTTAGAAAAATCAGGAGGAAACTTAAATGGGTATGTTATTAACAGCAGAAGCAGGTGCTGCGGCTGGCGGTGGTATCGTAATGATAGTATATATCGTGCTGATTTTTGCATTTCTTTACTTTTTTATGATCCGCCCTCAAAAAAAGGAGCAGAAGAAGACGGCGGCCATGTTGTCTGCTTTGGAAGTTGGCGATTGTGTACTTACCAGCAGCGGCTTTTATGGGATCGTCATTGATATTACAGATGATACAGTTATTGTAGAATTTGGTAATAATAAAAATTGCCGTATTCCCATGCAAAAGACTGCTATTGCACAGGTTGAAAAAGCAGATGCAGAATAAACATTGAAGTTGGAAGTAGGGCGCAGATAATGCGCCTTATTTTGTAGCACAGATCCGGCTTTTGTACAGCCTGTGGCAGGCAGGAAAGGAGATAGATATGAAGTTAAATATTGTATGTATACCGGGCGATGGTATCGGACCGGAAATTGTGGCAGAAGCGAAGAAGGTTCTTGATAAGGTGGCTCTTGTTTTTGGACATGAGATGAATTATACAGATGTTTTAATGGGAGGCGCTTCCATTGATGAATATGGGGTTCCGTTAACGGACGAGACGATTGCAGCTGCCAGGGCAGCGGATGCTGTGCTTATGGGCTCTATTGGCGGTGACACTACCACCTCTCCATGGTATAAGCTGGCTCCTGGTTTAAGGCCGGAAGCTGGCCTTTTAGGTCTGCGAAAAGCATTAAATCTGTTTGCCAACTTAAGACCGGCAGTTCTTTATGATGAACTGGCGGACGCATGTCCGTTAAAAAAGGAGATCAGCAGTGCCGGATTTGATATGATGATCATGCGTGAGCTGACAGGCGGGCTTTACTTTGGAGAACGTTATACCACTGAGGAAGGAGGCATCCGCAAAGCAGTTGATACTCTTACATATGATGAAAATGAAATCCGCAGAATAGCTATAAAAGGATTTGATATTGCCATGAAACGCCGCAGGAAGGTAACAAGCGTGGACAAGGCGAATGTGCTTGACTCTTCCAGATTATGGCGCAAGGTAGTAGATGAGGTGGCACAGGATTATCCGGAAGTTGCCCTGGAGCATATGCTGGTGGACAATTGTGCAATGCAGCTGGTAAAAAATCCCGCACAGTTTGACGTGATTTTGACAGAGAATATGTTCGGAGATATTCTTTCTGACGAAGCAAGCATGGTCACAGGCTCCATTGGAATGCTGGCCTCAGCTTCATTAAATGACAGTAAATTCGGACTTTATGAGCCAAGCCATGGCTCGGCGCCTGATATTGCGGGCAAGGGTATTGCCAATCCCATAGCAACTATTCTGTCTGCCTCCATGATGTTACGATTCTCCTTTGATCTTGACAAAGAAGCAGATGCCATTGAAAATGCGGTAAAGAAGATTCTTAAGAAAGGGTATCGCACGGCTGATATTATGTCAGAGGGCTGCATACAGGTTGGCTGTAAGGAAATGGGTGATTTACTGGCAGATGAAATTAAGTAGAAAATATTTATTTTGGATATTGTTTGTTATCATGGCCATTTATTATGGCTGGCGGATGTTTTTGCTCACGCCCTGGTATGATGAACTGTATACTTATTATTGCTTTATCAGTAAGGGACCGCTGTATTCCGCCATTCATTGGCCGCTGCCCAATAATCATGTGGGATATTCCGTACTTTCCGCATGTGCCAATTATCTGGGAAATCCCTATATTGGACTCAGAGGCATTTCTTATTTGTGCGCATTGGCAAACATGTACCTTCTCTATGTGATCGCAGGAAGATACATGAAGGATTGGATGGCGCTTGCCACAGTGATTTTTTACATATCCATGAATCTTGTTAATCAGCTTGCTGTTCAGGGACGGGGATATACCCTTGGAATCACCTGCTTTCTCACAGCGTGGGTCTGCATGATACAAATCTGCGAACAGAAGCGGGCGCATAAATGGGTTTATGCAGTTTACGTACTGGCCCTGGTACTGGGGCTTTATGCAGTAACAAGTAATGTATATTGGGTAATACCCTTGTGTCTTTCCGGCGGCAGTTATCTGTTGATAAAAGGAATATGGGAGAGCAGATGGGAAAATAGTCCCGTCCTGAAAACAGAAAGTATAAAGAAGCTGCTTAAATTAGTGGCTGCCTCCCTGACAGCAGCTCTTGGCACCCTTATTCTTTATGCCATGATCTGGTTGGCAATAGGCTCTAATCTGCTGGTTAAGGACGAGACAGGAAGCTATTATGGCATGGGGCATGTACAAATGATCCTGAAAGCTCCCTTAGCGGCACTTGGCAGAGGAATGGAATATATGCTGGACACTCCTTATATTCAAAGTGAGGAAAGGGCCGGATTTGCCGGAAGGCTCCTTGAGTGGATCGCCAATTTGGCAGGTTATTACTATAATTCGCTTTGGATAGTGGTTATAGCGGTCTGGGGCATTGGCATGGTCTTTTCCATTTATAAGCTGGTAAAAGACATTTCCCAGAGAAAAAGTACAAATATGCTTCTATATCTGGTTCTGATCATGGAAATTCTGCTGATTCCCATTTGCCTGTTGATTCAGTGTAAGCGCCCTTATTACAGAGTGTTTACCTATGGAGGTGCTTTGCTGGCGATGCTGCTGGGGATGCTAATCGGAAAGGTATTGGAATACCTTCAGGGCAGGGCCGCCGGAAAGATAACCGAAAAATCCATCTATATTGCGGCAATGCTGCTGATTACAGCGTTTGGAGTAAAATGTCTTTGCTTTTCAGGGTATAACAGCCAGTATGGACTGAATGAATATGAAATTCAGGACGCATTTTCTCATGGAGATGTTGAGAAGTGGGAAAATTACTGTGTTACAGATTGTAATCAGGAATATCTGCTTTATTTCCTATATGGTATCCGCTGTGAAAACAGGCAGATCGAGGGAGCAGATATGGTTTTGTTGGACAAAAGAATGACAGACCCTGATTTTGATGAGATGGTTTGGGAATTTTATCATTACTATGACTCAATTCCCTGGGAATATATTAAACAGAATATGACACTGGCCTATGAAAATGAGGGCTATGTTCTATATACGAAAGGAGAGGTAGAAAATGAGAAGTGACAATGTAAAATCCGGTATACAGCAGGCACCCCACAGAAGTTTATTTAACGCCCTTGGGTTTACAGAGGAAGAGATGAAGAAACCTATGGTGGGTATCGTCAGCTCCTATAATGAGATCGTACCGGGCCACATGAATCTGGATAAAATTGTTAATGCGGTAAAGCTGGGGGTTGCAGAGGCTGGCGGCGTGCCGGTAGTATTTCCGGCAATAGCAGTTTGTGACGGTATCGCAATGGGGCATATCGGTATGAAATATTCTCTTGTAACAAGAGATTTGATTGCGGACTCCACAGAATGTATGGCTCTTGCCCATCAGTTTGATGCGCTGGTAATGGTTCCCAACTGCGATAAAAATGTACCGGGGCTGTTGATGGCGGCAGCAAGAATTAATGTGCCTACCGTATTTGTTTCAGGAGGTCCCATGCTGGCAGGACGTGTGAAAGGACAAAAAAGAAGTCTTTCCTCCATGTTCGAAGCGGTAGGTTCCCATGCGGCGGGAATGATGACAGAAGAGGAAGTCAGGGAGTTTGAGGAAAAAGCCTGCCCTACCTGCGGTTCCTGTTCTGGTATGTATACAGCTAATTCCATGAATTGCCTGACAGAGGCTTTAGGCATGGGCCTTAGAGGAAACGGCACGATTCCGGCAGTTTATTCAGAGAGGATCAAGCTGGCTAAGCATGCCGGCATGGCAGTAATGGAAATGTACCGCAAAGATATTCGGCCCAGAGATATTATGACAAAGGAAGCGATTTTAAACGCGCTCACTGTAGATATGGCACTGGGATGCTCCACAAACTCCATGCTGCATCTGCCTGCCATTGCCCATGAAGTAGGTTTTGATTTTGATATTTCCTTTGCAAATGAAATCAGTGAAAAGACGCCGAATCTGTGTCATCTGGCACCAGCCGGTCCTACTTATATGGAAGACTTAAATGAAGCAGGCGGTGTTTATGCGGTGATGAAAGAGCTTGCCGACGCAGGGCTTCTTCATACAGAATGCATGACAGTAACGGGAAAGACCATCGGAGAGAATATTGAAGGTGCGGTTAACAGGAATCCTGAAGTAATAAGACCTCTTAGTAATCCCTATTCTGCCACAGGAGGCCTTGCGGTATTAAAGGGGAATCTGGCACCTGACGGAAGCGTGGTAAAGCGCTCCGCAGTTGTGGAAGAGATGATGGTACACGAAGGGCCTGCCAGAGTATTCGACTGTGAGGAGGATGCCATCAGCGCAATCAAAGGCGGCAGGATCGTTGCAGGAGATGTGGTTGTCATCCGTTATGAAGGCCCCAAAGGCGGACCCGGCATGCGTGAGATGTTAAATCCCACTTCAGCCATAGCGGGAATGGGACTTGGTTCCAGCGTAGCGCTTATCACAGACGGACGTTTTTCAGGCGCTTCAAGGGGGGCATCTATTGGCCATGTTTCGCCGGAAGCTGCTGTGGGAGGTCCTATTGCGTTAGTGGAAGAAGGAGATATGATCAGCATTAATATTCCAAAGATGAAGCTGGAGATAAAGGTTTCAGAAGAAGAAATGGCTGCACGGGCCGCAAAATGGCAGCCCAGAGAACCTGAAGTTACAAGCGGTTATCTTGCAAGATACAGAGAGATGGTTACCAGCGGAAACAGAGGGGCAATTCTGGAGATTCCCAGAAAATAATCAACCAATAGTGCAATAACTTTAAATCAGGAGGAATGGATAAAATGCAGCTTACTGGTGCGGAAATCGTAGTAGAATGCTTAAAGGAACAGGGAGTTGATACCGTTTTTGGCTATCCCGGCGGTACGATTTTGAATGTATATGATGCTTTATATAAGCACAGCGAAGAAATCAATCACATTTTAACTTCCCATGAACAGGGTGCGGCACATGCGGCTGACGGGTATGCCCGTGCTACGGGTAAGGTTGGCGTGTGCCTTGCTACCAGCGGTCCGGGGGCGACAAATCTTGTTACCGGCATTGCCACTGCATATATGGATTCGATTCCGGTGGTGGCAATCACTTGTAACGTAAATCTGCCTCTTTTGGGAAAAGATTCCTTTCAGGAGGTAGATATTGCAGGCATTACCATGCCGATTACCAAGCACAATTATATTGTAAAGGATGTAAAAAAGCTTGCTGATACGATCAGAAAGGCGTTCCGTATTGCAAAAGAAGGCCGTCCCGGCCCGGTTCTTGTGGATATTACCAAAGATGTGACTGCAAATATCTGTGAGTACGAAAAGCAGGCTCCTCCTTCAACTGCCTCCTTATGCAAATATAATGATCAGGATATTCAAAATGCAATAGAGCTGATTAAACAATCGGAAAAACCTTTCATTTATGTAGGAGGCGGTGCAGTCATTTCAGGCGCTTATGAGGAAGTCAGGGCCCTGGCAGAGCTTATGGATGCACCTGTCTGCGATACGCTGATGGGCAAGGGCGTTATGGACGGACATGATGACAGATATACAGGTATGATCGGTATGCATGGAACGAAAGCTTCCAACCTGGGAGTAAGTGAATGTGATCTGCTGGTGGCTTTAGGAGCAAGATTTTCTGACCGTGTTGTGGGAAATGCGGCAAAATTTGCATCCAATGCCAAAGTGCTGCATATTGATATTGACGCGGCTGAAATCAATAAAAATATCAGGACTGCTGCTTCCATAGTAGGTGATTTAAAGGAAATCCTTGTGAAACTCAATGAAGGGTTGCCCAGGATGGAACACAGGGACTGGAATGCGCATATAAAGGAATTAAAGGAAAAATATCCGCTTAATTATGATGACAGTGTTTTATCCTGTCCATATATTATGGAAGAGATCGACAGAGTAACTGACGGAAAAGCAGTAATAACTACAGATGTTGGACAGCATCAGATGTGGGCGGCGCAATATTATAAGTATTCGGAGCCCAGAACCTTTTTATCCTCCGGCGGCCTGGGGACAATGGGATACGGACTTGGAGCCTGCATTGGGGCTAAAATGGGAAAGCCGGATAAAGTCTGCATTAATATTGCCGGTGACGGATGCTTCCGGATGAACATGAACGAGCTGGCCACAGCATCCCGGTACAGGATTCCGATTATTGAAGTGGTAATCAACAATCATGTGCTTGGTATGGTGAGACAGTGGCAGACGCTGTTTTACGAAAAACGCTATTCCCAGACAATATTAAATGATGGCGTTGATTTCTGCGCGGTTGCAAAGGGCCTTGGCTGTGAAGCGATCCGGGTTACACGAAAGGAAGAGGTTGCAAAAGCGCTTAAGCAGGCAATCGAAATGAACAGACCGGTGCTTATAGAGTGTATCATTCCTGAGGATGACAAGGTATTTCCTATGGTACCTGCGGGAGCGCCTATCAGTGAAGTGTTTGATGCAGCGGATTTGGAAAAGAAAAAATGAAAAGTTATGTTTTAAAAGGAATCGGTATAGGATTTTTGATCATATTATTATCACTTATTGCCATGTATCTGGGACTGGTGCATTATTATGCTGACGGATTCAGTTATGGTACATGGATCAACGGTGTTTACTGCACCGGAAAAAGTGTGAATGAAGTAAATGATGAGCTTTTAAAACAATTTGATTACGAAGGACTTACCATCACGGACAGTGATGGTAAGTCTTATGCTGTTTTATCGGAGGAGGTAGATCTTACCTTTGATTTTAACGAAGCGTTAACTATCTATCTCGAACGCCAAAATCCTTATCTGTGGATCGATAATCTTGTGGGAGATGCAGGAGAAAGAATCCTGGAGCCGGTTGTATCCTATGATAAAGCCGCTTATGATGAAAAAGTTAATTCCCTTCCTTTTTTTCATGGCAGGACGCAGGAAGACAGAACTGTAAAAATACTTAAGGGAGATCAGGGGTATTATCTGCTCAACGAGCGCACCCATGTACTGAATGAGCAAAAGGCGAAAGAAGTGATACAGGCCGCCTTTGAAGGTTTTGAGACGCAACTTGACCTTGAAAAAGCCGGCTGTTATGAAAATCTTCCCATGACAGAGGAGATGGAGCAGGAGCTGCTGCTTTGGGAAAAACTGGAGGCTTATCAAAACTGCGGTATCGTGTATCAGTTTGGAGAGGAAAGCTATCCTGTTGACAGCAGTGTTGTCTGTGATTTTGCTATGACAGACGAAGAGGGAAATTTTGTACTGGATGAAAATGGAGATCTGTGTACGGACGAAGAAAAGGTATATGATTTTGTTGACAGACTGGCAGATGAATATGATACAGTGGGAGGCGTGCGGCAGTTTCAGGCTACTCGTGGGGAAATTGTGACAGTTGAGGGCGGCATCTATGGAAACAAAATTGACAGAAAGGCAGAGAAAGAATATCTTTTACAGGCATTTTCAGAGCACAGGAAAGAGGTTCATACGCCTTCTTATACCCAGATGGCCCGCAGACAGGGGAAGGACGATATAGGAGATACCTACATAGAGGTTGATATGACCAATCAGATGATGTACTACTATGAAGAGGGGCAGTTAAAAATAGAAACTCCGGTAGTTACGGGAAATACCTCTTTAAGACGGGGAACGCCAGAAGGTACCAACTATGTATACAACAAGCAGAGAAACAGAGTTTTGCGGGGAGAAGATTACGAAAGTCCGGTAAAGTACTGGATACCTGTAAAAGGAGCCATCGGTATTCATGACGCTTCCTGGAGGAGCACCTATGGAGGAGAAATTTATAAAACGAATGGTTCCCACGGCTGCATTAATACGCCACTGGATAAGGTATCTGAACTTTACGAAATGGTGGAAATAGGTACGCCATGTGTTATGTTTTACTAAATTAGTTGACTAAAGTGTTAAATAAGTTTAAAATGTTTTGCAGATGTTTTTGTTGATCAAGGGAAAATCCCATAAACAGGAGGAGAGATAAAAGTGGCCAGAGTGTATAATTTTTCGGCAGGTCCGGCAGTTTTACCTGAGGAAGTATTAAAAGAAGCTGCACAAGAGATGTTGGACTATCAGGGTTCAGGGATGTCTGTTATGGAAATGAGCCATCGTTCCAAGGTGTACGATAACATCATCAAGGAAGCGGAGGCTGATTTAAGAGAATTGATGAATATTCCTGATAATTATAAGGTTTTATTTTTACAGGGGGGAGCCAGCCAGCAGTTTGCCATGATTCCCATGAACCTTATGAAAAACCGTAAGGCAGCTTATATTGTTACGGGACAATGGGCAAAGAAAGCTTATCAGGAAGCTAAGATTTATGGTGAGGCAGTTGAGGTTGCTTCTTCGGCAGATAAGACTTTTTCTTATATTCCCGACTGTTCAGATCTTCCGATTCCGGAGGATGCGGATTATGTTTATATATGTGAAAACAATACAATTTACGGTACAAAGTTTAAGACACTCCCCAATACCAAGGGGCATACACTGGTTGCAGATGTTTCATCCTGCTTCTTATCAGAGCCGGTTGACGTTTCAAAATATGGCGTAATCTACGGCGGCGTACAGAAGAACGTTGGGCCTGCAGGTGTTGTGATCGTGATCATCAGAGAAGACCTGATCACAGAGGATACCCTGCCTGGAACACCCACCATGTTAAAGTATAAGACTCATGCAGATGCAGATTCTCTGTACAATACGCCTCCAACATACGGCATTTATATCTGCGGTAAGGTGTTTAAGTGGTTAAAAAGAAAAGGCGGCTTGTCTGCCATGAAAGAATACAATGAAAAGAAAGCAAAAATCCTCTATGATTTTCTGGATGAGAGCAAATTGTTTAAGGGCACTGTAAGGAAAGAAGACCGTTCCCTTATGAATGTTCCTTTTGTAACAGGAAATGAAGAGCTTGACGCTAAGTTTGTAAAGGAAGCCAAAGAAGCGGGATTTGAAAACTTAAAAGGACACAGAAGTGTTGGCGGTATGCGTGCAAGCATTTACAATGCCATGCCTGTTGAGGGAGTAGAAAAGCTGGTTGCGTTTATGCAGGAGTTTGAGAAAAATAACGGTTAATTCTAATTATGAAGGAGAAAATATAAATGTTTCAGTATTATTGCTTAAATCCCATCTCTCAGGTAGGACTTGATAATTTTTCAGATGAATTTGTAAAAACAGAGGATGTCAATGCAGCCTCCGGTATTTTGGTAAGAAGCGCCGCCATGCATGATATGGAATTTTCAGATAACCTTTTGGCAGTTGCCAGAGCAGGGGCGGGCGTTAACAATATTCCCCTTGATAAATGCGCGGAAAAGGGCATTGTAGTATTCAATACACCGGGCGCTAATGCCAATGGTGTCAAGGAACTGGTGATTGCAGGTATGCTGCTTGCCTCCAGAGACATTGTGGGAGGAATCAACTGGGTAGAAGGCGCCAGCAAAGATGAAAATATTGCCAAGGCGACAGAAAAAGAAAAGAAGCGTTTTGCCGGCACGGAAATTCAGGATAAAAAGCTGGGCATTATCGGGCTTGGCGCCATCGGCGTTAAGGTAGCCAACGTGGCAAAGCATCTGGGAATGGAAGTGTATGGCTATGACCCTTATGTTTCAGTGGACGCTGCATGGAATTTAAGCCGTGACGTAAAGCATGTGCTGAATGTGGAAGAAATTTATGAAAATTGCGATATTATCACGATCCATGTGCCGCTGCTTGATTCCACAAGGGGTATGATCAATAAAGAAGCAATCGCAAAGATGAAAAAGGGCGTGATCCTTCTTAATTTTGCAAGAGACCTTCTTGTGAATGAAAAGGATGTGCTGGAAGGCATCAGGGAAGGAAAGGTGCGCAAGTATGTATCTGATTTCCCCAATCCCACAACTGCAGGCCAGGAAGGATGCATTGTAATCCCTCACCTTGGCGCTTCCACAGAAGAATCGGAAGATAACTGTGCAAAGATGGCAGTAAAGGAAATGATGAATTACCTGAAGAACGGTAATATTAACAACAGTGTCAATTACCCGAACTGCGATATGGGTGTATGCGCCCAGGCAGGACGTGTGGCAATTTTCCATAAGAATATTGCAAATATGATCACAAAGTTTACAGCATGCTTTGGTGATGAAGGAGTTAATATTACAGACATGATGAATAAATCCAGGGGTGAAGTTGCTTATACCATGCTGGATATTGAAAAGCCGGCGGATGATGAGATCATAAATAAACTTCAGTCTATTGACGGAGTATTCCGCGTAAGAGTAGTAAAATAAAGTAATGATTTGAAGATGAAAAAGGCGTCAGTTCCTGGGACTGACGCCTTTTAAGCTGTTTAAATTTTGTTTTTCGGGTACACATTAAAATTCTGTGAAATCTACCAGACCCTGTTCGTCCAGGTCTTCCTTCAGCTTTGCATCTTGTCTGGCAGATACGATGCTGGCAAGATCCATATATTTAATAAAAACATCCTCCAGAGACAGGCCTTTTTCATCTGCAATTTCCTGCATAATGGGTTTTAATTTGTCAAGCTGAAAGGAGACTCGTGTTTTCTGGGGGTCAATATCACCAAGAACCTTTTCCGAATAGGCATTGATACGCGCGAGCATGTCCTTATCCTCCTGGCTTAAGGAAGCAAACTGATTGGAATTACTATTGTTTTGAAACATATTTTCACACCCTTCATTATTGATTGTAACTGCTTAGCTTATGATTTCACGTGCTGACCGTTACGGTATGATTGTAACACTTGACGCTTGTGTTGTATAGACATCTTTGTTAAAATAAAGTTGTATTACTAATTGCAATATTGTATGGAAAGGCATGGGTGTTAAAATGAATAATAAGTTATATAAGCTGATGAACTGGCCCAGAATAGAGGGGATTATTTATTCTGAGGAGGATAATCCACACGAGATTTTAGGACCTCATACCGTAGGAAAAAGCGTGTTGTTCCAGACTTTTTGGCCGGGAGCCTGCAGCGTCAATATCATCACGGGAAATGATAAGAAAAAGAATAAAATGGAAATGGTGGATGAAGCCGGTTATTTTGCATGCCTTTTGCCTGGGAAGGTTCCGGATATTTATGAATATGAGGTGCAGTATCAGGAGGGAGATACTGTTCTCGTAAAGGATGCCTACAGGTATCATTTGGGATTTAATGATAAGGATATTGAGAAATTTAACGCCGGTATTCATTATACCGTTTATGAAAAATTAGGCGCACATTTTATGGAGGTTGACGGGGTTTTTGGCACCTATTTTGCAGTCTGGGCGCCTAATGCACTGCGGGTCAGCGTAGTAGGGGATTTTAATCACTGGGATGGACGCGTGCATCAGATGAAAAAAAATCAAAATGGCGGTATTTTTGAAATTTTTATTCCTGATGTGATGCCTGGAGAATGCTACAAATACGAGATTAAAATAAAAGGGGGCCTGACCTCCTTAAAGGCGGATCCCTATGCTTTTGGCCAGCAGATGCGTCCGGAGACCGCTTCCATTGTATGTGATATACAGTATAACTGGAAGGATCAAAAGTGGATGAAGGAGCGGGCGGCCCACCAAAAGGAAAATTCACCTGTCAGCGTATATGAATTATACCTGGGTTCTTTCAAGAAAAATCAGGAGACAAACGGATATTTAAATTACAGGGAATTGGCAGATGAGGTTGTTTCCTATGTAAAGGAAATGAACTATACGCATGTGGAATTGATGCCAATTATGGAACATCCTCTGGATGCCTCATGGGGATACCAGGTAATTGGATATTATGCACCTACTGCCAGATATGGACAGGCAGAGGATTTTATGTATTTTGTAGATACCCTGCATCAGGCAGGAATAGGAGTGATCCTTGACTGGGTTCCGGCACATTTTCCCAGAGATACCTACGGGCTGTCCCAGTTTGACGGAACCTGCCTGTATGAGCATGCGGATCCAAGGCGGGGCGCCCATCCCCACTGGGGCACACTGATTTTTAATTATGGCCGCCCACAGGTATCAAATTATCTGATTGCCAATGCCCTTTACTGGGTGGAGCAATATCATGTGGATGGAATCCGAATGGACGCAGTGGCTTCCATGCTTTATCTGGATTACGGAAAGCAGGGAGGCGAATGGCTGCCTAATATTTATGGCGGAAATGAGAATCTGGAAGCTATTGAATTGCTGAAACATCTAAATTCCATTATGAAAAAGAGAAATCCGGATGTTCTGATGATTGCCGAAGAGTCCACTGCATGGCCAAAGATCACGGGAAAGGTTGAAGAGGATGGATTGGGCTTTGACCTGAAATGGAATATGGGATTTATGAATGATTTTCTGTCCTATATTGGATATGACCCATATTTCAGAGCCCATCATCATAATGAACTTACCTTCAGTATGATCTATGCATACAGTGAAAATTTTATGCTGGTCTATTCCCATGACGAAGTGGTTCACGGCAAATCGACCCTGATCGGGAAAATGCCCGGCGTCCTGGAGGATAAGTTTGCGAACTTGCGCATAACCTATGCTTATATGATGACCCATCCGGGAAAGAAGCTGCTGTTCATGGGGCAGGATATTGGAGAATTCAGGGAATTTGATGAAACAAGAGAAACAGAATGGGCGCTGCTTCAATATGATAATCATAAAGGGATTCATCGTCTGGTAAAGGATTTGAATAAACTATACAGAGAAAAACCGGCGCTTTATGCGAAAGATACTTCACCGGAAGGATTTGAGTGGATCAACTGTATTTCTTCTGAAAAATGTATGGTATCTTTCCTGCGTAAAGCTGATAAAGCAGAAGATATGCTGGTAGTCGTTGCGAATTTTGCCAACATTGAGCAGGAATTTACGGTAGGTGTGCCTCTTGAAGGAAAGTATAAGGAAATTTTAAATACAGATGCCAAATGCTATGGAGGGCTTGGAAGAGTTAACGGAAGGGCAAAACCTGCTTTGAAGGAGGGAGTGGACGATAAACCATACTCCTTTAAAATGACCAGCGCTCCTTTATCTGTCAGTATCTTTTCCTTTGTGCCCTATACTGAAAAGGAAAAAATGCAGATAGCCAAGAGAAAGGAAAAACTGGAGGCAGAGGCCAGAGCGGAAAAAGCCAGACTGGAGGCTGAAAAGGCAAAAGAAGAGGCAGAAAAAGCAAAGCAGGAGGCAGAAGAAGCTAAGAGGCAGGCAAAAGAGGCCCAGGAGAGAGCAAGGGAAGCCGAAGAGAAGGCATTAGCAGAGCTTCTTAGAGCCCAGGAAGAGTTAAAGAAGGTCGAAATGAAGCGGAAAGAAGAGGAAGAACTTGCAAAAACGGTTTCCGCCAAAAAGAAGAAATAAAAGATGAGAGGTAACTGCTTGAAATGGAGATAGAGGCACTGATGGATGAGAAAATCAATACAGGAGTGATTGGAACGTTTCTGGATCAGCTTCCTGAAAAGGCATTTCATCTTGGACTTAGAGTTGTTTTGGCGGCCCTTGCCTTTTTGATAGGAGTTCAGCTGGCTCGTTTATTAAGAAGTATGATTAAAAAGGCGCTTAAAAGGAGCCATGTGGATGATAATGCGGTACGTTTTATTGATTCTTTTGTTAAATTCAGCCTTTACTTTGTTTTGATACTGATGATCGCATCAGGGATGGGAGTAGATGCTGCAAGCATTCTGGCTCTTTTAGGCTCTGCCAGCGTAGCAATAGGACTTGCAGTGCAGGGAAGTCTGAGCAATTTCGCGGGAGGTGTGCTTCTTCTCATCTTAAAACCTTTTGTGGCAGGAGAGTATATTAAGGATAACGAAGGAAATGAAGGAACCGTTGAAGCGGTGGACATCTTTTACACACAGCTTATTACTCCTGATAATAAAGTGGTGGTACTTCCTAATGGAAATCTGGCAAACGGAACAATTACCAATTACACCAGATGTCAGGAAAGAAGAATCGATATCCCTGTAGGAATTTCCTACAGGGAGGATATCCGAAAAGCCAGAGAAATTATGGAAAAAGTAGCCAGCGAAGAACCCGGAGTGATACAGGAACGGGAAATCAGAGCATTTGTGGATTCACTGGGAGAAAGCAGCGTTAATTTAAATGTAAGATGCTGGGCATCCCAGAGTGATTACTGGAATACAAAGTGGCATCTTACGGAACAGATCAAGTATGCACTTGACGAGGCAGGAATCAGTATTCCTTTCCCCCAGTTGGATGTACATTTGGATAAAGAATAATTTTTTCTTGCAAATTGCAGATGCTTTCGTTATAATTACACTTGATGCTACTGTGGCTCAGTCGGTAGAGCAGCTGATTCGTAATCAGCAGGTCAGGGGTTCAAGTCCCCTCAGTAGCTTAAAAGAACTGACTCTATGGTCAGTTCTTTTTCTTATAAAGATGCTCCAACCACTGGATACATTGGTATAATCCCATAGCAATCACGCATAGAATGATAATGGAAGTGATCACCATGTTTAGCTTAAATACCTGAGAACCGTAAATGATCAGGTATCCAAGGCCCTTTCTGGCAGCAAGAAATTCACCGATGATAACCCCTACAAGAGCAAGACCAATATTTACTTTCATATTACTGAGTATTGTGGGAATGGAGGAGGGAAGCACCACTTTGTGGAAAGCATCATATTGATTGCCGCCCAAAGTGTAAATTAATTTTAATTTTTCATTGTCCACCTGTTTAAATCCGGTGTACAGGCTGATCACAGAACCGAAAATCGCCACGGAAATACCGGCTACGATTATGGTATTTAAACCGGTGCCAAGCCATACAATAAACAGAGGTGCCAGGGCAGATTTTGGCAGACTGTTTAAAACTACCAGATAGGGCTCAAGAATTTCCGACAGAGTTTTGGAATACCATAACAGTGTGGCAATGATCATGGAAATAAGCGTGATCAAAAGAAAACTTATCAGGGTTTCAAACAGGGTAATGCCTGTGTGGGTAAAAAAAGAGCCGTCAAGAAGCATATCTATAAAATAGGAAACGATCATACTGGGACAGCTGAAAAAAAAGGTATCGATCCATCCGGTTTTTCCGGCAAATTCCCAAATTCCCAGAAAAAGAATCAAAACAAGAAAACGCAGCGCGGTGACAATGTGATGGTGTCTGCGATGCTTTTTTACATAGAGCTGCTGGGAAATTGTTACCGGGCTGTTTAGGGGGCTGCCAGGCAGATCAGCAGTTTTCTCCACAATATTCATCAGAAATCTCCTTCCATAATAAAGTAAACAGATCATTAAATTCGGGTGCGCTTCTTGCTCCTAAAGGTGAATTGTCCGAAAGGGTGAGATGAACAGGAATATTGTTTTTAATAGCAGCGGGACGTTTCGTAAGTACAAGGATCCTGTCAGCTAAGGAGATGGCCTCCGAAAGGTCGTGGGTAATTAAAATGGCGGTGATGCCGGAAGCTCTTATGATATTGCCTATATCTGCCGAAACCATCAGGCGGGTTTGGTAGTCCAGAGCACTGAAGGGTTCATCTAAAAGAAGCAGTCCCGGTTCCATGACCATAGTTCGTATCAGAGCAGCGCGCTGTTTCATGCCGCCTGACAATTCTCCGGGCTTTTTGTCCTTAAATTTTAAAAGCCCATAATCGGACAAAAGCTTTAAAGCAAGCTCTTCCTTTTCTTTGGTTAGCGTCCTGGTGATTTCAGGTCCCAAAAGTACATTTTTCCATATGGTGCGCCATTCTAAAAGATGGTCCTGCTGGAGCATATAGCCAATTCTGATCTTCTCCTGATCGGTCAATATAATTTCGCCGGATTCCGGCTTAAGAAGTCCTGCTATAATCGAAAGCAGTGTGGATTTTCCGCATCCGCTGGGCCCGACAATTGCAAGGAATTCTCCTTTGTTTACCTGAAATGATATATTGGTCAAGGCTCTGGTTTCGCCCTTTAAGTTGTGATAGGAGAAGCAGATGTTTTTGCATTCCAGAATAATCTGATCCATAGTCATTCCTCACATTTTTAGCTGTTGCAGGTTTCATGCATACAGTTACCAGGTTCTTATATCTATAATTTATGAACATTCGACATTTCTGTGCCAGATATGCCTGTGTTTTCAAGAAAACATTGAAATGCCGCAAAAAATATGATAGTATCAAATTCAGATTTAATAATTGGAGGAATATACTATGGCTCAATTATGGGGAGGGCGTTTTACGAAGGAAACAGACAGGCTGGTTTATCAGTTTAATGCCTCTATTACCTTTGATAAAAAGCTCTTCGAACAGGATATAGAAGGAAGTATTGCTCATGTGGTTATGCTGGAAAAACAGGGGATACTTACCTGTGAAGAAAAGGATGCCATTGTAAAAGGGCTTACCGGCATCCGCAGGGACGTCCATGAGGGCAGTCTGATTATTTCTGATGAGTATGAGGATATTCACAGCTTTGTAGAAGCGAATTTGATAGATCGGATTGGAGATGCAGGAAAGAAGCTGCATACTGGCAGGAGCAGAAATGATCAGGTAGCACTTGATATGAAATTATATGTAAGGTCACAGGTGCTCCATATTTCAGAGCATCTTATGGAGCTTCTTGAAACATTGCTTTCCATCATGGAGCATAATCTGACAACCTATATGCCGGGATTTACGCATCTTCAGAAAGCGCAGCCCACAACTCTGGCACATCATATGGGAGCTTATTTTGAAATGTTTAAAAGAGATATGCTCCGTCTTCATGATATTTATAAAAGGATGAATTATTGTCCTCTTGGCTCCGGGGCTTTTGCAGGAACTACATATCCTCTTGACCGTTCTTATACAGCATCCCTTATGGGATTTGAGGGAGCCACCTTAAACAGCATGGATTCTGTTGCGGACAGAGATTATATCATTGAATTTCTTTCTGCCCTGTCAACGATTATGATGCATCTAAGCAGATTTTCAGAGGAAATAATTATCTGGAATTCCAATGAGTATCGTTTTGTGGAGCTTGACGATAGCTTTTCAACAGGAAGCAGTATCATGCCGCAGAAAAAGAATCCGGATATTGCAGAACTGGTAAGAGGAAAGACAGGACGCGTATATGGGGCGCTGATGTCGATCCTTACAACCATGAAGGGGCTTCCTCTGGCTTACAATAAAGATATGCAGGAGGACAAGGAGGTTACCTTTGACGCTATAGAAACCGTCAGCAATTGTCTGGTTTTGTTTAATGGCATGCTTTCCACCATGAAATTCAACAATAAAATTATGGAAGAAAGCGCCATGAAGGGATTTACCAATGCTACAGATGCTGCGGACTATCTGGTAAACAAAGGGGTTCCCTTCCGGGATGCCCATGGTATTATCGGGCAGCTTGTGCTTTACTGTATTGAAAAAAACACCAGCATTGACGCCCTTAGCCTTAAGGAACTGAAAGCGATCAGCCCTGTGTTTGACGGAGATATTTATGATGCTGTCAGCTTAAAGACCTGTGTGGAGAAGCGTTTGACGATTGGAGCACCGGGCCAGAAGGCAATGGAAGAGGTGATCCGGTTAAACAGAGAGTTTCTTGCCCATGCATGGATTAAGGAAACAGTTACTTGTTAATAAGGCGTATACGTCTTGAGATAAAAAGAATGAGGAGATTAGAAAAATGAGTGAAAAATTGAAAGCAGGTATTTTAGGTGGAACAGGTATGGTGGGACAGAGATTTATTTCT
The DNA here is from genome assembly GCA_900554925.1 of uncultured Lachnospiraceae bacterium. GTDB lineage: Bacteria > Bacillota > Clostridia > Lachnospirales > Lachnospiraceae > Suilimivivens. The sequence goes on along the minus strand of USJG01000018.1, from coordinate 7,128 downwards.
CTCCTTGAAAATCATCCATGGTTTGAGGTGACTACCATAGCGGCAAGTCCCAGATCGGCAGGTAAGACCTACCAGGAGGCTGTGGGCGACAGATGGAAAATGACTACGCCTATGCCGGAAGCAGTAAAAGACATTGTGGTCATGAATGTAAATGAAGTTGAAAAGGTAGCTGCGGAAGTGGATTTTGTTTTCAGTGCAGTTGATATGACCAAGGAAGAGATCAAAAAGATCGAAGAGGAATATGCAAAAACGGAAACGCCTGTTGTTTCCAACAATTCCGCTCATCGTTGGACTCCTGACGTACCTATGGTGATACCGGAAATCAATCCGGAGCATATGAAGGTAATTGAATTTCAGAAAAAGAGGCTTGGCACCCAAAGAGGTTTTGTGGCAGTGAAGCCAAACTGTTCTATTCAGAGCTATGCGCCAGTACTTACAGCATGGAAGGAGTTTGAGCCTTACGAAGTGGTTGCTACTACTTATCAGGCAATTTCAGGAGCCGGAAAAACCTTTAAGGACTGGCCGGAAATGATTGAAAACATTATTCCTTATATTGGCGGTGAAGAGGAAAAGAGTGAGAAGGAACCCTTAAGAATCTGGGGAGAGATTAAAGATGGCGTGATCGTGCCAGCTGCTTCCCCTGTGATCACCTGTCAGTGTATCAGAGTTCCTGTGTTAAACGGACACACAGCGGCTGTGTTTGTTAAGTTCAGAAAGAAACCTACTAAGGAGCAGTTGATTGAAAAACTGGTTTCTTTTAAGGGATTACCTCAGGAATTAAATCTTCCCAGTGCCCCTAAGCAGTTTATTCAGTATATGGAAGAAGATAACAGACCGCAGGTAAAACTGGATGTGGATTTTGAAAATGGCATGGGGATCAGCGTAGGACGTATCCGTGAGGACAGCGTATATGACTGGAAATTTGTAGGACTTTCTCACAATACAGTCCGCGGCGCGGCAGGAGGAGCCGTACTTTGTGCGGAACTGTTAAAGGCTCAGGGATACATTACCAAAAAATAATATACTTGACAGCCAAAGCACTGTGCATGAGAGTAAGGGCTCATGCACAGTGATAAAGAGAAGGGAAAGATAAATATATGGATGAATTACGTTATCAGGTAGACCTGTTAAGCGCAATGAATCAAAGATTGACAAATGATGAAAAGATGTACCGGCTGATCTGTGATACGTCCAGCAACGCATTTTTATATGTTAATTTCACAGAGAACGAGGTCAGGACTCTGGCAAACTGGAATTTCTTTTTTCCCGATGTGGAAATAAGGTACATGAAGGATCTGGCAAAGCTGTATTCCCAGGTGGAGGACAAATATGTGCTTCCCCTCAGAGATTTATTGTTCCTTGAAAAGACGGAAATGAATGCGGACAGCGGAATCGTTAAGCTGAAGGATGGCAGAACATGGGTAGAGTGTGAGTCAGCCATTTTGTATGATGAATCAGGAAACGCAACGGATAAGGTTATCCGGTTTAAAGATATATCCAAATTTAAAAATCAAAATGATGAATTGACATACATGGCCTATTACGATATTCTGACAGGACTTTATAACAGAAACTATTTTGTAAGGCTTTTATCAGACTTTGTACGTAAGGCAGAAAAAGAAAACAGTATAGTCGCAGTCATGTTTGTGGATATTGATGATTTCAGAAAAATCAACGATGGATTAGGACTTATCGTGGGAGATGAGGTTGTACAGCAGTTCGGGCAGTTCCTGGCCGGATTTCAGGGGGAGAATGTACTTGTATCTCATTTCAATGCGGATATTTATTGTATTGCAATTTATGAGCCCGGCGGCAGCAGAAGTGTGGAGCATATTTTTAAAGCAATACATGAGCGTATCAGGACGCCCTTTTTGTTAAGTACAGGGCAGGAACTGGGACTGACAGTCAGCGTTGGGGTTGCGGAATATCCGGAAGCGGCCAAAACCACATTGGATCTGATCAACTGCGCCGAGATCGTTATGTTTAAGGCCAAAAAGCAGGGAAAAGATTCCATCCAGTATTTTGACGCGCCTATCTTAAATGAATTTCTTCAAAATGTTAATATAGAAACAAAACTGAAGGAAGCGGTTTTCAATCAGAACTTCGTTATGAACTTCCAGCCCCAGTATTATGTAAAGGGGAATAAGCTTCGTGGAATGGAGGCGCTGATCAGGTGGCGGGACAATGACGGTAAAATGATAAGTCCGGCAATCTTCATCCCTATTGCTGAAAAGAATGGCACAATCGTGCCCATAGGCACATGGGTAATTGAGGAAAGTATTAAGTATTTTGCAGAATGGAAAAGGAAGTATAACTGTAATGTTGTACTATCTCTTAATATTTCTGCCATTCAGTATATGAGAGAGGAATTTATTGACAACCTGTTAAGTACCATTAAAAAATATGATGTAAATCCCCAGGAGCTGGAACTTGAAATTACGGAAAGCGTGCTGATTGAAAATTTCAAGGAAATTACAGAAAAGATGTGTATATTAAGAGATTATGGAATCAGAATTTCCCTTGATGATTTCGGAACCGGTTATTCCTCTCTTTCTTATTTAAAAGGGCTTCCTATTGATACTTTGAAAATAGATAAAAGCTTTATTGATACGACTATCACAGATGAAAATACCAGAATCATTACAGAGTCTATTATTTTTATGGCAAAAAGACTGGGATTTGAAACTGTTGCAGAAGGAGTGGAATCCAGGGAACAGTTTGAATATCTTAAGGAAATTGGCTGTGACTGTATTCAGGGTTATCTGCTGGGAAAACCAATGTCCAAAGAGGATATAGAAAAGCTTCTAATGAGTCAGATATAATGCATGGAGAACTAAGATGATTTCAGGGCGTACGTCGGAGCTAAAATATTTAAATACATATTATGAACGTGACGACAGCCAGATTATGGTGGTTTACGGGGGGAAAAGAGTTGGCAAGACAGCCCTGCTTCGCCAGTTTGTGCAGGATAAACCCTATTGCTATTATAAGGCAAGATCGGCATCTTTAAGGGAGCAGCGGTATCAATGGGGAAAGGAACTGGGAATAGAACGGGACAAGGGCATCAGATATCCTGACTTTGTCCAAATCTTTCGCTCTATTATCAGGGAAAAAACGGAGAAAAAAATAATTATAATTGATGAGTTCCAGTATATGGTCAAATCCAGTGATGAATTTACAAAGGAGCTTATTGATTTCGTGCGCAGCAAATGGCTTGATACTCAGGTGATGGTAATTCTGTGCAGTTCATCCGTAGGATGGGTGGAGAACAGCATGATTACCCAGATCGGCAGTGCTGCCTATAGCTTATCCGGGCTTCTTAAAGTAAGAGAACTGGGATTTGATGCTATGAGTAAATTTTTCCCGGGGTTTTCTATGGAACAGTGCATTGAAGTTTATGCTGTGCTTGGAGGAATACCGGGATTTTGGAAGTATTTTGATGATAAATTAAGTGTAAAAGAAAATATTTGTAAATTTATTTTAAACAGGGATGCATTTTTGTATGAAGAAGGACAGAAAATTGTGGAGGAAGAGCTAAGAGAAACCGGGGTTTACAATACGATCCTTGCATCTATTGCATCAGGCCGCCGCAAATTAAATGATCTGTATCTGCATACGGAATTTTCAAGAGCCAAGATCAGCGTCTATCTTAAAAACTTAATGGAACTGGAATTGGTAGAGAAAGTCTTTTCCTGTGATACAGAAGGGAAAGCCAATACCCAGAAGGGAATTTACCGGATCAGTAATCATTTTGTACATTTTTATTTTACGTACCTGTATCCAAACTTAAGCAGTCTTCAGGAAATGACCTCTGAAGAATTTTATCGTCAATTGATTGAACCTGAATTTAAAAATTATGTAGCAGAATATTTCAGGCTCGTCTGCAGGCAGTGTTTGGAAAAGTGGAGTGAATGGGAAAGGCTGCCTTTTGAAATCCACAGGATCGGAGAGTGGGTTGGCAAATCAGGAAATATTGACGTGGTCGCCCAGAATGAAAAGGGAGAAACCCTGATAGGTGTTTGCAACTGGGAGAGACCTTTAATGTGTTATGACGATTATGAAAGGCTTCTTGCCTGCGCCCGGAAGGCCAGACTGCAAACAGATTATATCTATTTGTTTTCAGCGGGTCATTTTGATGAAAAGCTGAAATTAGAGGCCAGGGAAAAGCCGAACCTTAAATTAATCAGTATGGATGAGATGTAATGGGAAAAAATCTGTATATAGCCGAAAAACCAAGTGTGGCAAGGGAATTTGCCAAAGCGCTTAAAATAAATGCAAATAACCGCGATGGGTATTTGGAATCAGCAGACGCGGTTATAACCTGGTGTGTAGGGCATCTGGTAACTATGAGTTATCCTGAGGCTTATGATGAAAAGTATAAAAGATGGTCACTTGATACTATACCATTTATTCCCAGTGAATTTAAGTATGAGGTGATCGATGGCGTAAAAAAGCAGTTTCAGATTGTAAGCGGTCTGTTAAACCGTGAGGATGTGGAGACAATTTATGTCTGCACTGACTCTGGGCGTGAAGGAGAATACATCTATCGCCTGGTGGAGCAGCAGGCCCATGTAACCGGTAAGAAGAGAAAAAGAGTCTGGATCGATTCTCAGACGGAAGAAGAGATCCTTCGGGGAATCAGGGAAGCAAAGGATCTGTCAGAATATGACAACTTAGGAGCGGCGGCATATTTAAGGGCAAAGGAAGATTATCTGATGGGAATTAATTTTTCCAGAGTTCTTACCCTAAAGTATGGAAATTCCGTTAAATCTTATTTAAAAGCAGACAGAGCGGTAATCAGTGTGGGACGCGTGATGACCTGCGTGCTGGGAATGATTGTAAACAGAGAACGGGAGATCAGGGAGTTTGTAAAAACTCCTTTTTATCGTGTGCTGGCAGATGTTGTATTAAGCGGCAGAAGCTGTGAATGCGAGTGGAAGGCAGTTGAAAATACAGAATATTTCAATTCTCCGCTTTTGTATAAGGAAAATGGATTTAAAAAGCAGGAGGATGCTGAAAAATTAATAAAGCAGCTTATGGATGACCCACCGGTAAAGGCTATTGTGCAGTCTGTTCAGAAAAAGAAGGAAATTAAAAATCCGCCTCTTTTATATAATCTGGCGGAGCTTCAAAATGACTGCTCAAAATACTTTAAAATCAGTCCGGATGAAACCCTTAGGATTGCACAGGAACTGTATGAGAAAAAGATGACTACTTATCCCCGTACTGATGCAAGGGTACTGTCTACTGCGGTTTCCAAAGAGATATACAAGAACATTAAAGGCCTTACGGGCTTTGGCCTGGTAAAGGAGCTGGCGGCCAAAATACTTGAAAAGGGAAGCTATAAGGAGATTGCCAAAACCAAATATGTAAACGATAGGCAAATTACAGATCATTATGCAATTATTCCTACCGGGCAGGGGTTAGGCAATTTAAATCATCTGAATCCTACGGCCATTAAGGTTTATGAAATTATTGTACGCAGATTCCTAAGCATTTTTTATCCGCCTGCGGTATATCGGAAGGTATCCTTAAATGTTGCTGTTAAGGGAGAACAGTTTTTTGCAAACTTTAAGGTACTGGAGGAGGAAGGGTATCTGGAAGCAGCGGCATTTTCTTTTGCCGGAAAGAAGGGGGCAAAAGAAGAGAAAGCAGAAGATGATGACAGCGTGGATCAGGAGTTTATGGAAGCCCTTGCCAAACTGAAAAAGGGGACGGAGCTTTTGGTACAGGACATGCAGATCAGGGAGGGGGAGACTTCACCGCCTAAGCGATACAATTCAGGAACTATTATTCTGGCAATGGAAAATGCGGGACAACTGATCGAGGATGAGGAACTGCGGGCCCAGATCAGAGGCAGCGGAATAGGAACCTCGGCTACCCGTGCTGAAATTTTAAAGAAGCTCATAAATATTAAGTATCTGGATTTAAACAAAAAAACCCAGATTATTACGCCGACGCTTATGGGGGAAATGATCTATGAGGTAGTCGATAATTCTATTCGACCATTGCTTGACCCTGCCCTTACTGCAAGCTGGGAAAAGGGCCTGACCATGGTGGCGGACGGAAGGATTACGGAAGAAGAATATATGAGGAAGCTGGATGATTTTGTAAGCAGGAGAACCAATATTGTAAAAGGGATGAACAATCAGTCAGTTTTAAACCGGCAGTTTAACAAAGCAGCGGGAAATTATAAAAAAGGAAGGTAAGATCAATATGGAACAATTTACGATTGAAAATCTTTATAATCTGGAAGAAACAATTGCGGCAGAGCTTTTTAAAGGGGCAGTATATCCATGGGAGCTGCTTCCTAAGATCAGCAGCTTTATTATGGAGCTTGGGAAACGTCTTCCTGCCGATAAATTTACCCAGGTAAAGGAAAATATCTGGATTGCCAATTCGGCCATGGTGGCGCCAACTGCAAATATCAATGGGCCGGCCATTATTGATGAAGAAGCGGAAGTGAGACACTGCGCTTTTATCAGAGGAAATGCGATCGTAGGAAAAGGAGCGGTTGTAGGAAATTCCACAGAACTTAAGAATGTGATTCTGTTTAATAAGGTTCAGGTGCCTCATTATAATTATGTAGGAGACAGTATCCTGGGCTTCAAGTCCCATATGGGCGCAGGGTCTATCACCTCCAATGTTAAGAGCGATAAGACGCTGGTAGTCGTAAAGAATGGAAAAGAAGAGCTTGAGACCGGCCTTAAGAAATTTGGAGCCATGCTCGGCGATTATGTGGAGGTAGGATGCAACAGCGTACTCAATCCGGGAACTGTAATCGGCAGAAATACTAATGTATATCCCACAAGCATGGTGCGCGGCTGCATTCCCGCCGGAAGTATTTATAAGAAAAAGGGTGAAATTTCAGAAAAATATTAAATTTTGTTTTATAAAAATTGCAGCAGATAATGTAAATTTTTATCAAAAAGGCTGGATTTTTTATATGAGATATGCGAAAATATAAAATGTGATTATGGCAAAATATTCAAAGGCTTTATGAATATTTTGTTAATAAATATTTATCTACATATTGAAAGGAGTTTTCACATGATTTATTCAAAGGAAGTTGAAGAAATGTGTACAGTTGCACAGGGTGTTCATCATGGCTGTGCTCCTATCCCGGAA
>USJG01000017.1 GCA_900554925.1 uncultured Lachnospiraceae bacterium | reverse complement strand
GGGTATAATCATCAAAAATATACTCCGAATACCCTGTGTGATTCGACAGGATAGAGGTGGGCACCGGGCAGCATTGCAGCCGCATATGAGAAATAACCGGTATGGCTACGGTGAGCGCGCACCGTCCAAAACCGGTCAGATCATTAATCGCTGCGATTTTTTTCTGCAAGCTCTGCTCCATTTCCCCTTACTTTAGCCTCCTTTAAGCATCCTGGGTCAGTTCTGATGTACAGTGAGGACATCTGGTAGCCTCTATGGAAATCTCTTCCCGGCAGAAGGGGCATACTTTAGTTGTTGCCGCTGCCGGCTCCTCTTTTTTCTTTCTGAAAAACTTATTTATCATCTTGATCATGATAAAAATTACCAGTGCTATAAGCAGGAAATTGATTACTGATGCAATAAAGGCACCATAATTCAAGGTAGCAGCCTGCTCGCCCTCTCCTAACACAACACAAAGTGCAGTAAAATCAAATCCACCGGTAAGCAAGGATAATAAAGGCATTGCCACATCATTGACCAGAGAAGTCACTATAGCGGTAAATGCACCGCCGATAATGATACCTACTGCCATGTCCATTACATTTCCTCTTGAAATAAATTCCTTAAACTCCTTAATCAGTGCTTTCATATAGCTTTACCTCCCTCTTTTGTATAAAATTTTAATTCTACAAAGAAAGCGGAAACGCCAGTTTAAGCATTTCCGCCTCCTCGTCAGCGTGCACACAGCACGGTCAACGTGCGCTAGAGGATTCGAACCCCCGACCTTTTGGTCCGTAGCCAAACGCTCTATCCAGCTGAGCTAAGCGCACATCTATTGCTTTTGCAACAACAAGTATTTTATTATAATATAATAAGTTTGTCAAGGGCTGGATGAAATAAAAAAGATGAAAACAAAAAGCAAACCTTGACCATCATTATACACAGGCATCAACAAATGCCTTAAACAGTTTACATGCATCTTCATCTGCCAGATAAATAAATTCCGGATGCCATTGTACCGCCTGTATAAACTTCTTACCGGGCATATAAACCGCCTCCACAAGCCCATCCTCTGAAATTGCCATTGGTTTTAAATTCTTTGACAATTCTTTAATTGCCTGATGGTGATAGCTATTGACTTCTAAAGTCAGTTTATTTAATATCCTTTCCAAAGGCGTACCCCTTACGATCTTAACCTGGTGGCAAGGCACATCATAAGGCGGCTGCATATGATGCTCTACCACTTTTGTCCCTTTATACTCTGCTGGCAAATCCTGATACAAGGTTCCTCCACACAGTACATTGATCAGTTGAATCCCCCTGCAAATGCCAAACACCGGCTTATCGTCTTTAAGTGCATATTCAAAAATTCTCTGCTCCAGTACATCTCTGTCATGATTTGCCGGGCCACACCTTTCGCTCTTTGGTGCGCCATACAAAGCCGGATCCACGTCATGCCCGCCGGTAAACAAAAATCCATTACACATCCGGACGATCTGTCTGATCTCATCCTCCTGCACTTTTAGCGGCAATATAATTGGAAGTCCTCCTGCCATCCGTATGCCCTCCATATATCCGGGCACCATCCAAATACTGTCCTTTTCGTCATCAAATAGTGGAACCACACCAATTACAGGTTTCATACTTTTTCCTCCCTTATGTCTATTTTTTATAAATTAAAAAAGGACAACACCGCCAGGTGTTATCCCCATTGATAACATTCTAGTACCTGTAATATGGACTTCCCCCACAGCATAATCCACCTCCGCCGCAGCAGATATTGCAGACAAGATTCGCAATGCACAGCTTCAGGCAAAGTCCATTGCCGCTTACGTAGGGCTGTCCATAGGTATACTGTCTCTGCCTGTACCAGGTACCTCCGTTTTCAAATTGATATACCAGATTACTGTAATCTGAATTACCGGGTTCTAAGGCCGCTGCCCGTCTGGCATGCTCTAATGCTGATACCTGATTTCCCAGTCCCGCATGGGCCAATGCACTGTAATAATACCACCTGGCATTTCTGGCTCCTTCCTCCATACCATCCAGTACATTCCTGGCCTCCCTGTAATATCCGTTCCGCACATAGTTCCCTGCCGCCCGTAAATATCCATCTTCTTCATAACCTGTTCCGGTATTGCCATATGCGCCGCCAAAGCCCCCAAAATTTCCAAAGCCTCCAAAGCCTCCAAAACCGCCAAAGTCTCCATAGCTGCCGGAGTCTGAAGTGCCATACCCTCTGCCTGATGTGTTGTAGCCGCCTCCCTGATAGCTGTAGCCTTCCGTGCGTTCTTTCATGATCTGCTGGTAAGCCTGCTGTATTTCTTTAAATTTTTCCTCTGCTGCCTCCTTGTGAGGATTGTTAATGTTGGCATCGGGATGATACTTTCTGCTGAGGGATTTATATGCTTTTTTAATTTCTTCTTCTGTGGCATTTCTTGATACGCCCAGTACTTCATACGGATCACGCATTTTCTGCTCCCTGCTCCTTTGCCTTTTCCTTTACCTGTCCTTCTTCACGTTTCTGCCTTACCATCTCATACCTGTACCAGATGCCTGAATAAAGAATATTTCTCAGAATTTCCACATTTTCAATGATGGGAAGCTTTTCAAACTCCTTACAGCATTCTGCCATGATCATGGTAAGAACCGTCTTTGTTTCCTCCTCAAAATCCGGAGTTTCAAATCGTTTCTTAAGAGGATTATATCGGCCTTTCTTAATATCTTCTTCCACATCCTCGTAGGCGTCCAGCAAATAAATAAATTTTCCAAGATTGCTGCCCATGGCCTTTAAACTATCCCGCCATTCGTCATTTTTAGGCGTCATCAGTTCACCCATAATCTCACCGAAAATTCCCGCCATACGGTCAATATCCTGATTTTGCCTTTTTTCCTCCTGGGCAAGCTCTCTCATAAGATTACTGATCTTCCTGGTCTTTTCTCCATAATATGAGCATATGCTCCGGTAGGCTCTTTTAAGACAGTTTTTATAGACTAATCTGGTCAATTTTCTTTCATCTTCCCAGTCGTCCTTACATTTATAATAGGTAAACAGCAGATTCATGTCCGCCCCATAATAAGAAAATTCATTACTTCTGACAGGGTGCTTTTCAAAGGGATGGGCTGTGCATTTCACCTCAAAAATTTCTGTTTCCGGTTCGTACAGGCTGCTCAGCAGCATTACAAGAAAAGTAATATCATAGGATAAGCTGATCTGTCCAAGTTTACCGTACTTTTTCTTCAAGGCCTGACAAAGTCCGCAGTAATAAGAGTGGTAAATATCAAACTCCTTAAATTTCATATCCCCTTTATTAATTATTATATATCCAAACATAACAATCTCCTGACCGATCCATGATTCTCAGCTTTTTTTAATAAAGGTCTGACCGCATTTAGGACACCGTATCTCAATCTTCCCTTTTCCACGGGGAATCCTTATCTTCTGTTTACAGGAGGGACACTTATAAATATGGTGCGTCTTTCTCTGCTTTAAGTCCCTTTTCAGTTTTGCAAATTTTTGCTTTGCCCTGTATTCATACCGCAAATAAGCTGAATTTTCGGCGCTGCGCTTATAAAGATTTCTGGACAGCATCCTGAAATATGCATACACCAAAAGCATAATTCCCAGCAAATAAAAAGGTCTTAACCCAAATATGGACAGCACGAAGCATATGATCACCAGAATCATCAGAAAACGGTTTAATTGGTCACTTCCATATCTTCCCTGCATAAAACGATATAATTTTTCTTTCATTGCGGTCACGCCTTTCGCTTTTCATTCTGTCAATATCCTACTTCTTTCTTTTCCGGAAATCAATTAACGCAGTATAAAGGAATCTAAAGAATTTCTAAAAAATGGGCAGATTCAGCATTCTGCGCGAAAATGGCCAGCACTTTTGTTCCCTGAAACGTGCTGGTCATTTTGCTTTCAATGATACTGGCTTAATCTAAACTCTGAATACCTCCAAAAGCTCTGATAATTCATTTGCCCTCTTCTCAAGTATTACTGCTGCCTTATCCAGCTCCTCCACAGACGCCAGCTGCTGCTTTGCCGTATCATATACGTTCTCGGAGCCGGCCGCTGTCTGCGCTGAAACTGCCGATATTGCAGAAATAGAAGATAATGTGGCACTGCGGTCCTCCTCCATATTGGAAACATTGGCTTTGATCAGATTCAAAGCACTTAAAAGCTCTGATACCTGCCTGCCGATCCGGTCAAAGGAATCTGTGGTCATCAAAACCGCCTGCTGCTGTTCATCCACAATATTTTCTGCCTGTCCGGCTACTGCTGATACTTCCCTGGTATTAGATTCAATTTCTTCTACGATCCTCGCAATCTGTGCCGCTGAACTGATGGATTCATCTGCCAGCTTCTTGATTTCCAGCGCCACCACAGCAAAGCCCTTACCTGCGCTTCCCGCCCTTGCCGCTTCAATAGATGCATTTAAGGATAAAAGGGTTGTCTGCTCTGCAATCTCGTTAATTGTCTCTATAATTGTTCCAATTGACTTTGACTTTTCCGCCAGATTTTCTATGGCTTCTATAATATTTCCAGTGATGGTGATAGTGGCGCCTGTGCTGTCCTTCAACTGGGCCACGGAATCCATTCCTGTTTCGATCACCTGCTCCGCTCCCTTTGCCAGACCGCTGATCTGCTCCGAATTATCGGCCACCTCTCCGATTCTTCCAGATAAAGCATCCATCTGCTTCAAACAATCTTCTGACTCGTCATCCAATTTGACGATTCCCTGCTTCATCTCGGAAATCTCCAGCTGGATATTTCTGGAGGACTGTATAAAGCTTTCCGAGGCTGCTGCCATACCGTTTACCGCACCATTAAGTTCTCCATTTACATCCTTAAGACCGGCAACCAGCTTTTTCATATGGGTAATCATATCGGCAATTCCCTCTGCCAGCAGTTTAAATTCGTCCTTGCGCTTTGTCTTTATCTCTATTGTGAGATCCCCTGCTGAAACCTTTTTCAGCTTACGTATCATATCATAAATAACACCGCCATACTGTCTTGCCATATTTGATCCCAGCAAAATGGCAATCAGGCTGGCCAGGGCCACCAATAAATAAGAGAATCTCTGAATATCCGATGTCTGGCCTATAATTGTCTCTCTGGGAATCAGCGCGCAGATCATGGCGCTTTTGCCATCCAGCCTGGAATACAGGAAAAGATATTCATTGTCCTCCACATAGGAAAATCCGCTGCTTTCCTCTGCTGCAAAGGCTTCCTCAACATAATCCTTCCCCACAAATGCATTGCCTTCCGCCTTCTCCGATAAAGCAGATAAATATTCTGTCCCATCGCAGGTGACGAAGCCTACCATACTTCCTTCACCGGCATCAAGGGATGACAGTGTGCTTTCAATTACATTTTTGTTTATATCTACGATAATGACCGCCTGGACACCGTTAAAATACCTTGCGATCCTGGCCCCATATTTGCTCTCGTCGGTCCTTAGCTTTTCATCAATATCACTTTGATTGCCAAACAGGAAAAATTTATACTGGTCCGCTGCTACCATCTCCCCCTGAGGGGTAGCCATAAAAGCACTGTACAGCTTTTCCTCTGTGGTCTGGGTTGTAGTAATGGACGCCTGGGTATCTGCCAGAATATAAATGTTGGAAATCAGCGCGTCTGCTGTTACTGCCTGCGAAAATGTATCTCTGTACTCCACCGGCACATAAGAATGCTTTACATTATCGCTGTCCAGCAAGCCCTTGTAAAATTGCAGCAGCGTATCATCCTTCAGATACTCCTTATAATTGGACTGTACTGTGTCAAAGGCCAAAGTCAGATACTGGTTCATCATATTCATAGTCTGGTCCGCAGATGTTTCATAGCTGGTAATAATCTGGCCAGACGCCTTTTGATAGGAAACCACTCCAAGCATAATTATAAAAATAACCGGTATCAAAAAAGAACCGATCATCTTAAAACGTATGCGTCTCCAGATGGGAATTGGATTTTTCGTTTTTACTCTTTCTCTCTTTTTCACTACTCGCACCTCCCATTAACTATATACTACCAGACTTTACCTTATTTTTCTACTAAAATATGACAGTAAGACATGGGCTTTTGTATAACAGGATTCGGGTGTCAAAAGTTGCTTGGTAAATATGGAATCGTCAGATTGCACAAAAGAAATTGCTAAGCTGCCATTGTGAAGGAAAATGAGATTTTCTTAATGGTCTGTAATTGAACAGCAATTTCGGGACATGGATGTCCCGAAAAGTCCGCTATAAGCCCGGATGGCCAGTTGCGGACGGTTGCGTCCAGGTAGACAGACTTCTTTAAGAACATTTAGAAAATCCATTTTACGAAGCTGACAGCGTGCAATTCCTTTTGTGCAATCTGCCAAGAGCATTTTCTAAAAGCACCTTTTGACACCCAAATCATAACAGAAAAATCCGGAGGAATTTCCTGTTATGCAAAAAAGAGCAGGCACCACATACCTGCTCTTATAAAGACTTTCCTTAATCTTCTATATCCTGATCTGCTGCCACCGCTGACACTACAGAAGCAACCACCGATACAATAACTGCAATAATAATGATCAATAATCCGCCGGCTAATAACATAAATTCCATTACTACATCTCCTTTTAAAGCATCACGCCTGTACTAATTAAGGTTATTGTACTAAATACGCGCCGGAATTTCAACTGCAAAATTCCACCTGCTGCAATCATTTATGCTGTCGTCTGAATTGTACCGGCGTCATTCCATAGGTCTTTTTAAAAAGTCTGTTGAAATGCTCTACCGTTTCATACCCCACATTAGCCGCAATACTTTCCACAGTCTGATTGGTCTCTTTCAGCATGGCTCTTGCCTTTTTCATTCTTGCTTTCTTTACCGTGTCCTGAAAGGTTGCTCCGGTATGTTCTTTAATATATTTGGAGAGATATGGGCCTGAAAGATGAAAGTGACCGGCAAGCTCTTCTAAAGTTACATCTTTATAGTGGTTCTGCACATAACGCATAATATCCACAATCCGCTCTTCTCTGCCTTCTCGTATATTCTCGCTCTGAGCCATCTTATTTCCTGCAGAAACCAGCGCCGCTATGGAGCTTTTGATAATATCCTCATCAACTCCAACGCCCCAGTACATCTTTCCATTACATAAGATTCCCACATAAGCTGCCGCTTTGGAGGAGGAGCCTTTGGATACCGCATGTTCCTCGTAAACAGACAATTCATAGCTGATGCCGAAATAAAGCTTTATCGCGTTGCTTACCGCGTCCAGACGTCCGTTACCGGAAGTTTCAATGACTCTTCTTTCTTTATTTTGCTCAATGGTCACCTCTGCTGTAATTCCATCGCCAGTCTGTTTAAAATGACATTCGGGAATATCAAATATCTCCCTCTGATTGATATAATGATCTTCAAATATCCTGTAAACATCATTGGGCGCAAGCTCTTTATGTCTCTGATCAGAGATGCCTTTCATAAGATAGCCCACTTCCTCTTTCATTTTATCCGGCAAAGCCATACCAAAATTCTGTTTTAAGATAAAAGCAATGCCTCCCTTACCGGACTGGCTGTTGATCCTGATTACATCAGACTCATACTCCCTGCCCAGATCCTGTGGATCAATGGGAAGATAAGGCACATCCCAGCGCTTACCGCTTTTTCCTTCCTTCCACCATGCCATTCCCTTGGAAATCGCATCCTGATGGGAACCTGAAAAGGCAGTAAACACCAGATCTCCCGCATAGGGAGTTCTCTCATACACCCGCATACCGGTCAGCAGCTCATAAGTTTCCCTCACCTTACTGATATTGGAAAAGTCAAGCCCTGGCTCCACACCATGGCACACCATGTTCATGGCCAATGTTACAATATCCACATTGCCGGTTCTCTCCCCATTTCCGAAAAGTGTCCCCTCCACACGGTCGGCTCCTGCCAGCACGCCAAACTCCGCATCACTGATGCCGCATCCTCTGTCATTGTGGGGATGCACACTTAAAACTACCGCATTTCTGTATTTTAAATGCCTGTGAATATATTCCACCTGACAGGCAAATACATGGGGCATTGCAATCTGTACCGTAGTAGGGATGTTAATAATGGCTTTATGCTTTTCATCGGGCTGCCATACGTCAAGCACTGCGTTGCATACCTCCACTGCATAATCCACTTCCGTTCCCGGAAAACTCTCAGGGCTGTATTCAAAGGTAAAATTCCCTTCTGTTTCCTGTGCAATTTCCTTAAGAAGCCTTGCACCGTCTACTGCCAGCTGCTTTACCTCTTCCCTGGACTTTTTAAACACCTGCTCACGCTGTGCCACTGATGTGGAATTATACAGATGAACTACCGCTGAGGGCGCGCCCTTAAGCGCCTCAAAGGTCTTTCTGATAATGTGGTCCCTCGCCTGAGTCAACACCTGGATCGTTACATCCTCCGGTATCATATTTCTTTCTATCAACGCCCTTACAAACTGATACTCTGTATCGGAAGAAGCCGGAAATCCTACTTCTATCTCTTTAAAACCTATCTCCACCAGCATCCTGAAAAATTCCAGCTTTTCCTCAAGCCCCATAGGCTCGATCAGCGCCTGGTTTCCGTCTCTTAAATCCACGCTGCACCAGATTGGCGGTGCTGTGATTGTCTCCTTTTTTACCCAGTCATAAGTAACCTCCGGGGGCATAAAATAAGATTTTCCATATTTTTCTGCTGCGTTCATATTCTTTCCTCCACTCCAAAACTTTACAATACAAAAATCCCTATGAAACACCCATATGGGACATTTCATAGGGACGTAAATTCATTACGCGGTACCACCCTACTTCATGACAAACTTATCATGCTCTCACAGGCACTATCATGCCTTTCCGCTTTTACGGCCGGAATTTCCGTCTGAGCCTACACAACCATCCCCATCAAAATCATTTTCACAGGCTTACGCTTGTCGTCACTGCATTTTGAAAATGGCCTTCAGTCAGCTGCTCAAAGGCGAGTTCACTGTCTGCTTCTGGCTGCCTTGCACCAACCGGCAGCTCTCTGCCTTCCGGCTTCCAGCTACTATTCCTTCTCATTGCATTTCATGTTACAGACTGCAATAGTCTGTTATTTAGTTTTGTCAATCTTAACATAGAACTAAAACCGGTTCAAGGTGTGAATTTAATCAATTTTATTGATTTATTTTATTCTTTTATATAAAATAAAAGAGCTTCGGATAACCGAAACTCTTTTTATTTTAAAAAATATTAAATTATTTTTTTAGAGAATTTCTTAACCATTCATAATCAAATTCCGTAAAATCACGGATACAATGATCAGCTCCTGCTCGAATCAGTTCTGGATGAATCGACTGGCTGCCAATTCCTACAATCATTCCAGTACCATTCTTTTTTGCAAGTGAAATGGCATGTATACTGTCTTCAACCACAATACATTCGGAAATGCCTGTGCCTAACCTTCTGGCAGCTTCTATATGCATTTCTCCCTTATTCTTATAAGAACCATCATCATAGACGAGAGTTTCTCTGTCAAACCAACGCTCCAGGCCGAATGTTTCAAAATAGAAACTGATATTCTCGGCTATCGAGGCACTGGCTAAATTATAAGGTATCTTTTCGTCCTTCAAATACTGAAGTAACTTCTCCGCACCAGCTGTCAAATGCAGCTTATCCGGATTTCTTTTGCATATTTCCCGATAAATAGCTTCCTTATGAATAGAACACTCTTTCCGTTCCTCATCTGTCAAGTCAGGTGCAATGGTATGAATAATATCATTATTTTGCGGACCGCAAAAAAAACTGCTTCCTGGTACTTCTGCCTCGTCCGGATGAAATTCTCTGTAAATCTCTGACCATGCTTCCATATGGAAGCATGTGTCAAAGAAAAGAGTACCATTGAAATCAAGGAGGACTGCATTCATAACCACTAGTTAGAACAGTCCGATCAATGCACCAAGCAGACCGATTACTAACAGTAAAAGAATACATCTTACAGGAGTCCATCCCTTCTTCTTAAGTAAGAAGAAAAGAACAAGAGTGATAGTTAACGGAATTAACTTAGGTAATACGCCATCCAGAATGCTCTGAATAACAATAGGGCTTTCACCGTTCTCAATAGTTAAAGCAATTGTTGTTCCACCGTAGTTAGATGTAAGAGCACCAACAACGAATACACCAAGCATGGAAGCTGCACGAGTAAACTCTTTTGCGTTAGCAGTCAGCATCTCAATTGCCTTAGTACCCATATTATATGACCAGTACATCAACCAGAAACGAACGCCAAACTGAACAATGTTGAAGATCAACAGGAACAGAATCGGACCGGCAATCGACCCGCTAATGGCCATGTTAGCTGTAATACCTGCGGTAATAGGAACAAGTGTAAACCAGAAAATAGCATCACCAATACCGCCAAGAGGTCCCATTGCTGCCACACGTACGGCACGGATAGTATTGATGTCAGCCTTCTGCTGCTCTAAGGATAATATAATACCCATTACAAATGTTACAAGGAACGGATGAGTATTGAAGAATTCCAGGTTGTGCTGCATGGAAATCTTTAAATCTTCTTCATCATCACCGTGGATTTTTTCAAGTCCTGGCAAGATACAATATAACCAACCTGCAGCCTGCATTCTCTCGTAGTTGAAAGATGCCTGTAAGTTCAGAGAACGCCATACCATTTTATTTAATGTTTTCTTGTCAAGCGGCTGAGCCGGCGTTAAGTTATTATAATGTGTTGCATTAGATGCCATCTTCATCACCTCCATCTGCGCTTCCTACTCCTGCTTTTTTCATTGCACAGCGAGTCTGGAAATCATACATTGCAATTGCGATACCTACGAATGCGATCAACAGTAATGCAGATCCTGACAAATCGGGGATGTAACCAATGATGGTTGCAAGTGCGAAACCTGCAAAGTAAATTCCCCAAAGGTCATTGGAAAGCATAATACGAAGCAGAATTGCGAAACCAACGAAACGCATCATTCCACCTGCAGCGCTTAATCCGTTCATAACCCATGCATATTTCTCTGCTGCTGCTGATAAAGTTTCACCAAGAGCAGCTCCACCGATAAGACCGGAAACACAAACGATGGCAAATAATAAACCAAGGGCACCCATTGCTAACCAGTTCAAACGAACGATTCCCTTTGTGTCACCTTTTTCAGCCATCTTATCTGCTGCAGACATAACCGGAGACATAACGGTGAACAGAAGTGTTACCATGTACTGACCGATTAAAGCAAAAGGTACTGCAAGACCAACTGCTGCAGTAGGTTCAAGTCCTGAAGAAATAGCAAATACAGTTGCCATAATACCACCGATAACTGCGTTAGGCGGCTGAGCTCCACCGACCGGCATGTTACCGATTGTCATTAACTGATATGTACCACCAACGATAAGACCTGTCTGAAGGTCACCGAGAATTGCACCGATTACGGCACCTGTTACGATTGGCTGGTACAGAGATTCCAAAAAGTCAAACTGGTCAATCGCTACAATGAACGCAACAATAAATACCAGAATAATCTGAATTGCATTAAAATCCATGATAATTAAATCTCCTTTCCCAAAAGTTCTTTTGATTAACTGAACAATTTTTCAATGTTCTCCGCTGCTTCACTTGGAACTCGCCTGATTTCAAGCTCTACTCCAAGATCACGCAATTTGGCAAAAGCAGCAACGTCTGCATCATCAACAGCTACAGAGCCGGCGACCTGACGCTTTCCTTCTGCCATGTGCATATTACCAATATTTACTTTTTTGATCGGCACTCCACCTTCTACCAGCCTCAGAACATCAGCCGGGTTTTCACATACGATGAAAATCATCTGCTTGTCAGAAGCCTTGTGGATAGTAGAGATTGTCTTGTCAATAGTCCAGTAACGCATAGATGCATAGCTTGGTGCTGCCATATCCATCAGTCCCTGACGAAGCGTGTTTCCTGCTACTTCATCATTGGCCACCAGAATAAGATTTGCGCCAATGCTTCCGCACCACTGTGTCGCAACCTGACCATGAACCAGACGATTGTCGATTCTGGTTAAAACAATATTGGGCATACTACCTCCTCCTTGATTAGATTTATCCCCCAAAAACTTGTTCGGAATGATTTTATTATAAATCTTTCTGCACAAATCGTCTTTGTATTTTTTAGTAGGGAACTTATTTATTTTAGTATTTTTTTATTATTTTTATTTTTTTTTCATCTTTTCCCACCACTTTTATGGACATATTGTACAAATCAATGATATAATTAGTGAAATTTATGGAGGAATTTTATGCAACAAAAAACATCCAATAAACAATTTGAAAAATATGGCACTGTCTACGAGCAATCGCTTAATAATATAGAAGATTCCAATTTACTCAGCAGGAATTACCATGACACATCCAGAGATATTATCGACCGGTTATATCACTTTGATTGTGAAGTCTACATAGAAATGCGGTCCGGCATGGCAAGCCTTTTAATAGGAGACGCTCCGGATGAAAGCCAGTTAGAACCCTTTGCCATACATCACTTTGTAAAGCTCAGACCGGGGAGTTACTTTTCTCTGATAGCACTCTCCCCGACTATTTCCTACCGGCTGATTTATGCTTCCAACTATACTCCATCAGTAATAAATCTGCATCCTGCCTATCAATTTCAGCGAATCCTTCCTAACATTCAGATTCGTGAAATTTTAGGTTACTATTACAGTGTTCGAATTGCGGGGTATCATTTTAAGGGGGAAAAGCATGATTATTTTGAGCTTACCTATGTGGACCGGGGCTGTATGCAAACCGAAGTGGACGGGCAGACCTTTGAGCTGACAGAAAGGGACTTGATCGTGTATGGCCCTGGACAATTCCATACTCAGAGAACCCCATTAGGCCAGTCCTGTTCTTATATGACAATCATTTTTTACATGGAAAATCTGGCACCTGCTTCGGAAACAATACCATATAACCTGTTATTAAATAAGGTTTTTCATTATGACAAAAGAATTTACAATCTGATACAGGCCTTTGCTCAGGAAAGCGATACCGGACTTCCCTTTCATCATTCTTTACAGTTGTGTTTGCTTCTGGAAATCGTAATCAGGCTTTTTCAGTATAACTATATTGAAACTGAAAATACCCACCTGATTTCCAACAGCCGCCAACACTATCAGGATGAACTTCTGGAAAAAATATTATCTTATATTGATGACTCTATTTGCGACCCTCTGACAGTTGCAGAAATATGTCAGAAGTTTTCAGTTTCGCGCTCTTTTATACAGATTCTTTTTAAAGAAAACCTGCATCAGACGCCCAAAAAATATATTATTGACTTAAAGCTTGAGAAAAGCTGTCAGATGATTCGGGAAAACAAGTACACTATCAGTGAAATTGCACTAATGCTGGGCTTCAATTCTATCCACTATTTTTCCCGGGCTTTTACCAAAAAGTACAACCTTGCACCCAGCGAATACTCCAAGCAGATTTTCAGTCCCTGAAAATGCTTTAATCATTTAATTATAAGAAAGTATAAGAAGGAGAATCCTATGATAATCGGAACGGTAGGCACCGGAGCAATTGTTGAAACTATTCTGGAAAATGTTCAAAAGGTGGAAGGCATTTCCTGCGCAGCAGTTTATTCCCGAAAGGAAGAAAGCGGAAAAAAACTGGCCGGCAAATTTCAGATTCAAAAAGTTTACACGGACTACGACGCAATGTGCAGGGATGAACTCATCGATTTTATCTATATTGCCTCTCCAAACAGCCTTCACTATGAACAGACGAAAAAGGCGTTGCTCCATGGAAAGAATGTTATCTGTGAAAAGCCTTTTACGCCTTCTCTTGCGCAGGCCAGAGAGCTTGCGGCCCTGGCCCGTGAAAAGCATCTTTTTCTTTTTGAGGGCATCACCACTATGTATCAGCCTAATTACCAGATCATCCGGGAACATTTGAGCTCTCTTGGAAACCTGAAAATGGCTTTGTGTACTTTCTGTCAATATTCCAGCAAATATGACGCATTTAAGACAGGAGAACTTCCCAATGTCTTTAATCCTGCCTTTGCTGGCGGTGCACTAATGGATATTAACCTGTACAATATTTATTTTATAGTTGGTCTGTTCGGCAAACCGGACCGGATAGAATACTTTGCCGGAAAACACCAGAACGGAATTGACACCCACGGCATTCTTATCCTGCAATATCCCCATCTTATTTGTGAGTGTACCGGCGCTAAGGACTCCTGGTGTGAAAACAGCGTTCAGCTTCTTGGGGATATGGGATACATTCACGTCACTCCGGGAAGCAGCAATTGTCAGGAAATCCGGATTGTCCGAAAGGGTAAAGAGGAAATCCGGGAAAAGCAGCCTAAATCCCCCTGGTTCTATGAAATAGAAGGAATGGTAAGGCTGGTGCAAAACAAAAACTATACGGAGTGTTATAAACGCCTTGATAAGACACTTGAGGTAGTAGATGTATTAGAACAGGCCCGCCAGAGCGCAGGAATTACATTTGAATAACCAAAATTTATTAATTCATAACAAACTCCCTGCAAAGCAGATACAATTTAACTGCTTCCACAGGGAGTTTTGTTTTTCACAATAGTATTATGATTCTATTATGGACTGAATTGCATATCTGGAAATTTTTATCACTGTATTTTTGGCAACCTCAACATTTGCTGTTTCTTCTTCAATGCCGACAACCTTGCCGTAAATACCGCCTGCAAATATAACCTGGCTTCCAATACGGAGTCCCGTATAGATATCGCCAACGCTCTTTCTTCTTTGCCGCATATTTCTACTTGATATAAATACCAGAACTAATCCTATTACGCCCATGATCACAACCAGCGTGACACAGGTCCAAAGTATAACTTCCCAATTAATTCCCATTCTTAAATTCCATCCTCATCATTGTTATCCTGATGTTCTTCCAATTCAAACCGTACAATATAATCTTTTCCGATCGGAATCAGTTCCTCTGCCATCTCTAACGGATCATCATAGCTGCTCTTCATCATAGAGCCTTCAATCAGCATCGGCAGATTGCTTCCTGCAATTACCTCAACCTTCTGGTCGGGACGTGCAAATTTGCATTCTACAGCGCTCTTGAAAGGAGAACCGCCTGCAAGATCAGACAAAACCAGTACTCCATCACAGCCCTTCAGTTCATCAAGAGCCTTGCTGATGTTTTCCGTAAGCGTCTCCGTAGAGTGATCTGCTTCAAAATCAACATAAGCAATATTTTCTGTCATACCTGTAATTAATCTCAAACTGGAACCAAGTCCGGTGGCAAAATGACCATGCCCGGTAATAAGTAAGCCTACCATAAAAATTTATCCTCCTATTTCAACACATATGGATATAATGTAACACCCTTAACCACTCTGTTTACCTCACCTGTGGGGCATGGATTATCTGGTGTGATTCCCAGAGAAAGGGATTTTAATACTGCAATTGTCTGAGCAAACAGAATATAGTCAAGGCCTAACATAATATTTTCCATAGGTTCTCCAACTTTCATCTGCAGGCTGTAATCTACCAGACCATCAAGACCGTCACATGGTGTATTCATAATTGCAACAATGCGGTTCTTCTTTCTCTGCGGCCCCATCTCCCTGATCAGGTCCACTTCATATTTTCTTCTGTACTCATCATCACTCAGATAAATAACAGTCAAAGTTGTGTCGTCAATAATAGATTTCGGGCCATGACGGAAACCAAGAGGTGAATCATGCATGGTTGCTACCTGTCCGGCAGTAAGCTCAAGCATCTTTAATGCGGATTCCTGTGAAACGCCCTTAAGTGCAACATTGCCAAGGTAAACAATGCGCTTGAAATCGAAATCATCTACAATCTGCCGGGCCAGTGTATACTGGTTATTTAAGAATTCTTCCGCTGCTGCGCAGATCTTGTCCATCTTTGCAGTAATCTCTTCAATACAGTCAAGATTAAATGCCAGATAGGTTGCCAGATACATATTGGAGTAGCTTGATGTCATGGCAAAGGACTGATCGTGGGTTTCCGGTGTCAGATTGATCGCAAAACAGTTCTCGCGGTCATCAGCCAGCCTGGAAAGTGTTCCCTCGTGGTTGCAGGTTACAAACAGATGATAAAGATTCTGGCATACTACCTCTGCTGCCTCAACTGCACCCAAAGACTCCGGAGAATTTCCGGAACGTCCAAAGCTTACTAAAATCGTGGGTTTTGTGCGGGAAAGGAAGTCTTCCGGAGACGGAACAATATCAGTAGTGCCATAGGACTTTACCTTATACCCATACTTCCTGTTTAATGCCTGATATAAGGAATTACCTACAAATTCACTGGTTCCTGCACCTGTGAGCACAATGTCAAAATCATCCTGTTTTACTACCTGATCCAAAAATGCCTGCAGTTCATCCTTACATGCTGCAAGCTGGGCACAGGTTTTCTTCCATGTAGCAGGCTGCTGATAAATTTCCTGCAAAGTAAATCTGGAAGAAGTCTGCTGCATTTTTTCCTCTGAAATATTAAAAATATCCATTGCTTTTACCCCCTGAACATTATTTTATATTGGTATTATATAGCATTGACATATAAAAAAACAATACTCCTACTAAAACGGATAATTTTTAGTTTAAAAAATGCAAATTCATTTATTTTTACAGTGATATAATAAAAAGTACAAAGAAAAATTTTCTAAGTAGAAGGAGGTATTATCATGCTGATTCAAAGCAAAAAGATCTGGATTGCAGATCAGTTCGTAAGTGCAATTCTTGAAGTAGCAGACGGAAAAATCAAAGACGTTTTTCCTTATGGGAGTAAGCCTGCGGATGTAGATTACGGCGACAAACGTATTGTTCCCGGATTTCTGGACATCCACTGCCACGGTGCCTTTGAATTTGACACTAATGATGCCAATGAGGAAGGACTCCGTAACTGGGCTAAGAATATTGTATCAGAAGGTACCACAGGATTTCTGGCTACCACAATTACCCAGAGTGAAGAAGTTCTGACCAGGGCAGTTGCAAACGTTGCAAAGGTTATGGAAGACGGGTATGAGGGGGCGGAAATACTCGGTATTCATTTTGAAGGACCTTACCTTGATATGGTCTACAAGGGGGCACAACCGGAACAATATATTGTAAAGCCAACTATCGAACAGTTTAAGAGATATCAGGAGGCCGCAAAGGGTCACATTAAATATATTACCATGGCAACAGAGACAGACGATGACTTTGCACTGACCAGATATTTAACAGAAAATGGCGTTGTAGTAAGCATCGGACATTCCGCCGCTACCTATGAACAGGCAGTTATGGCATATGCACATGGCGCACGTTCCATGACGCACGTATACAATGGCATGACGCCTTTTAACCACCGTGCAAATGGTCTTGTAGGCGCCGCTTACCGCATCCGCACCATGTACGGAGAGATTATCTGCGACGGTAACCACTCTACCCTCGCTGCACTGAATAATTATTTCATGTCCAAGGGACCGGATTATTCCATTATGGTATCCGATGCCCTGATGGCAAAGGGTACGCCGATAGGCAGCAAATTCATCTTCGGCGGCAACGAGATTGAGATTTATCCTGATGGCAGCGCCCATTTAACTTCCACCGGCGGACTGGCAGGCTCCACATTAAGACTGAATGAGGGACTCCGTATCCTGGTTGAGGAAGCTATGGTTCCATTTAATTATGCAATCAACTCCTGCACCATCAATCCCGCACGCTGCATCGGCGTCAGCGACCGCAAAGGGTCCATTGAAGTGGGCAAGGACGCTGATCTTGTTGTTCTGGATTCTGATTACAGTGTTATCCAGACCTATTGTATGGGCGAAGCAAAATTATAAACCACTGTTTAAATTATGGAGGATATGAAAATGAAACATCCAATTCAATTGATGATGGAAAAGCGCAGACAGGGCATCAACTGTGGGATCCCCTCCTATTGCAGCGCTAATGAACTGGTACTTGAGGCCGCTTTAAAGCGTGCAAAGGAGCTTAACACCCCTGTTCTGATCGAAGCAACTGCTAATCAGGTTAATCAGTTTGGCGGATATACCGGCATGGTTCCAAAGGATTTTTATGAAATGGTTTTGGAAATGGCCGGAAAATTTGATGTTCCGGAAAGCCTGATCATTCTTGGCGGCGACCATTTAGGACCACTGACCTGGCAGAATCTTCCGGAGGCTGAAGCCATGGAGAAATCCAAAGAACTGGTTTACCAGTATGCCCGTGCCGGTTTTACCAAGATCCATTTAGATACCAGCATGAAGGTTGCAGATGACCCGGAAGGGCTTCTTTCCACCGAAACGATTGCCCGCAGAGGTGCCCTTCTTTACAAATCAGCCATGAAGGGCTATGAAGAACTGTCAGCAGAAAAACCTGATGCTTTAAGACCTGTCTTTGTTATTGGAAGTGAAGTTCCGATTCCGGGAGGCGCAAAGGAAGCAGAGGATTCTCTGTCCGTTACCAGCCCGGAGGCATTTAAAGATACTGTTGCCACTTACAAACGTGTCTTTGAAGAAGAAGGTATCGCAGATGGCATGAAGGATGTAATTGCTGTTGTTGTACAGCCCGGTGTTGAATTTGGCGACGATCAGGTATTCTTCTATGACCATGACGCTGCCACAGATTTATGTGCCGCTTTGAAGGAGTTCCCGGAGGTATGCCTTGAGGGACATTCAACTGATTATCAGAGCGCTGAGTGTTTAAAGAACATGGTGGCAGACGGCATTGCCATTCTGAAAGTGGGACCGGCTCTGACCTATGGCTTACGAGAAGCATTATTTGCCTTAAGCATGATGGAAAACGAACTGGTACCGGAAGATAAGCGCGCAAACTTTATTCAGACACTGGACAAGGTTATGTTGGAAAATCCGGACAACTGGAAAAAACACTATCACGGAGATGACAGGCAGTTGGCACTGGCAAGAAAATACAGCTTCTCAGACCGCTGCCGCTACTACATTGGTCTTCCTGAGGTAGTTGCTTCCATGAATCAGCTCTTTGAGAATTTAAGAGAATATCAGATTCCAATGAATATGCTGCATCAATATCTGCCAGTTTCCTATGTGAAGGTAAGAGATGGCATTATCCCTTTAGATCCAAGGGAACTTGCACTGGACGGTGTTGTAAACTTCATGATGGATTATGAATATGCAGTAACACTGTAACCATTTGCCTTTTGAATATTAGCAGGTAATTCAAAAGAGGCTGTCGCACTAAGCTTAGTGCGACAGCCTCTTGCTTGTTACGGTATGGGACATCCGTGTTGCCTTTCCCTTGATATTTTGCCGGTCTATGTCCGCATTTAGCTGTTGCAATTTTTAAAATTACAGGGTATCATAACTGCGTACAGTATTTATATTTTGTATGTCGAAAGTTGGTGCCTGATTGAATAAAAAGGAACTTTTAAAGAAAGTAATTGAAAATAACGGAGGCATTGCAAAAACTTCGGATTTTGCAGATAATGGGATAAATAAATATGAAGTGGCAGCTTTCTGCAAAGAAGGAGTTATCGAAAGGATTCGCAGAGGCATTTATCAACTTCCAAGTAGCAGTAGTATAACGGAGGAACAGTTGATACGAGAAATCCTTCCACAGGGAATTATTTGTGTGGAATCCGCCCTGTTCCATTACGGATATAGTGATTTTTCTCCTCGCAAATGGTCCATTGCTGTGCCACGAACAGCAACCCGTGTCGTAAAGAATATTGGAGAATTTCCGTTGAAGGCTTATTATATTCAAAAGGATTTTTTGGATATAGGTAGGACTACAAGCAATTTTAACGGTGTAATATTGCCCGTGTATGACCGTGAACGAACAATCTGTGATTGCTTTAAGTACCGCACAAAACTTGACAATGAAATTTTTAATAAGGCTGTTAATGCTTATGCTACTGATAAAAAGAAGAACCTTGCGAACTTGTCTAAGTATGCGAAAAAGATGAAGCTTTATACAAAGGTTATGGATGTCATGGAGGTACTACTTAATGGCTGATATTGCTGCTTCCGTGCTTGCACGGCTGAAAAATAAGGCTGCCGAAAGCGGTAGGAGCTATCAGCTCTGCTTGCAGCTTTTTTGTCAGGAAGAATTTCTCCGTCGTTTGGAAAAATCAAGATATACAGAAAACCTTGTGTTAAAGGGCGGCTTGTTCCTCTATTCTCTGACTGACTTTGATAGCCGGGTAACAGTAGACGTGGACTTTCTGCTTCGGAAAGTACCGAACACGCCGGAACAATTAAAGTCCATTCTGGAAGAAATTATAACAATTCCTACTGGCAACGATTTTGTAACCTTTGAGCTCAAGGATGTTGCGCCTATTGCCATCGCTAAAAAGTATGCGGGAATTGGTGCCTCTATCGTTGCCCGTATCAAAAACACAAGAACACCGTTCAGCATTGACTTTGGTGTGGGAGATATCATTGTTCTGAAACAGGAAAAGCGCCAAATACCAACACAGCTTCCAGAGTTTGAATCACCAACAGTAAATACCTACTCTGTTGAAACCACTATTGCGGAGAAACTCGACGCCATCTTGAGCTTGATGGAGTTCTCCAGCCGAATGAAGGACTACTACGATATTTATTATATCGCCAACAAGTTTGATTTTGACGGAAAGGTGTTGACAGAGGCTCTCAAGAAAACATTTGCTAACCGTGAACACGGGTTTACGCTTGAGCAATTCAAGCAGGTTATGAATTTTGGCAATGATGTTGCCATGCAGAAGAAGTGGAAAGCGTTTGTCCGCAAGATCAATACCAAGACGGACGACTACAGTACCATCCTGAAAACCATACAGAATTTTCTTGAACAGCCGTTTACGGCAGTAGCGAAAAATGAAATATTTGCCGAGCGTTGGTCTGCTACCAACAGTAATTGGATTTAATCAAGCGTTTATTGATGAAAAAGAATTTGCACAAATAAAAATAATAGGAGGGTATCGTTTGATATCCTCCTTTTTGCTCCATAAAATAAACACATTTAAGCTTTGCCTTTGCTTCCACATACCAGCATTTTGCTCATCACGTATTCTTTTACCTTTTCTCTTCCCACTGCATTGTATTTCTTAGGATCAATTGTATCGGGATTTGCAGTCAGGACTTCCTTCACACCATTGGTAAATGCAATTCTCAAATCAGTTGCATAGTTTACCTTGCAGATTCCTCTGCAGATACACTCTCTGACTGCATCATCCGGCACGCCGGAAGTTCCATGAAGTACCAGGGGAATAGAAACCACCTTGCGAATCTGACTGAGTCTTTCCACATCCAGCTTCGGTATTCCCTTGTACACACCATGAGCAGTTCCTATGGCTACTGCAAGGGAATCAACACCTGTTGCTTCCACAAACTCAGCGGCCTCCGAAGGTACTGTATATCCACCGTTTCCACCATCTAAATCATCTTCTTTTCCGCCAACCTTTCCAAGCTCCGCCTCTACCGGAACTCCTCCCGGATGGCAGGCATCTACTACTGCTTTAGTTACAGCAATATTTTCTTCAAATACACTGTGGGAACCATCAATCATAATTGATGTATAGCCTGCACGATATGCCTGCATTGCCAGTTCAAAGCTGCTGCCATGATCCAGGTGCATTACTACAGGAACGCTTGCTTTTTTCGCTGCTGTTGCAACATTTGCATAAAAATAATCTACGTCCGCATATTTCAGAGTGGATGGGGTAGTCTGCATAATTACCGGAGATCTTAACTCCTCTGCGGCGGCAATAACCGCCTGTACCATTTCCATATTTTCCACATTAAATGCTCCAACTGCATAGCCATTTTTCTGAGCATCCAAAAGCAGTTGCTTTGTTGTCACTAACGCCATATTTTTTCCTCCTTCTCGTTAATCTGGTTTTTGTAACACTTTGATATATGATAAATGTTCTTCTCTTTACCATACAATTTATTTGTTTTCCTGAATTATCCACTGACCTTTCTTAGTAGAACCAACCCTTTTCACTAGTCCTGTGTTCTGTAATTGTTTCATTGCATACCTGATTCCACTATACGACAATCCCACCTTTTCGGCTAATTGCTTTTGTGTAATTAACGGATTATGTCTTATTTCTGCTAAAATTTTTTCATAACTACTCTTTTCTCCGCCAGTTTCTCCGCTAGTTTCTCCGCCAGTTTCTTTGCCAGTTTCTTTGCCGTTCAAATCAGGACCTACTTGTATACTTGCTGCACCTTCCAACGGAATAATAATTTGAAAAATATTGTCCTCTACAAATATCGGTGTTCCTCCAGAATACATCTTAGTATACTTGTTCGTATTTCTCATACCGGAGCCTAATTCATCTGCATAGCCAATTTCCCTGAACACTTTTGAAATCGGTGGATTCTTCGGAAACGGTTCAAATTTATTTAACTGCAACTCGCCATGTCCATGCGGCAAATTACTGTTCTTTGTAAATATTTTGTCCTTTTCAATTACAAACTGTGCCGTATATGCATTGGCATAATCTCTGTGTGCTAATATATTAGAGATAATCTCACGCAAAATTTTATCCCTTGCACTAATACTTTGGTCTCCTTCCATAACAAAAGAATCATTTAAATGTTTCTTGCCAAAATTCATCAGTTTTCTGAAACTGTCCACCAGATTTGTTATAATAACTTCCCGGTCATCATAGCGATCCATATCTTTAATTCTAAATATTGCATCTGTTTTGTAGTGCGGAAGGACAGACATAATAGTACTATCTTTACCAAACAATAAAATAGCAGCAAGAGTAATACCTTCCTTACCAGTATCCGGATCAGTCAATATCAACCCGGAACTCCTAAGTATTTCTTCTTCACTCATATTAGCCCAAGCATGGTTGTCTACACGAGATACCGCCATTTTCTTGGCTCTGCGAATTACATCAAAATCCAGAAATTTCAATCCAAGATTCGGATAAACCTTATTCACAAAAAATGTACTCTGTTTACGGGCATACATCTTATAAACAAGTTCCGCATTATCTGTAATATCAACGTCTCCTTCGTTAGTTCTGTCCATTATTCTGCCATTTAATCTTCTTAGCTGTGTTCCTTCCGGTACTCTGATATAAATAATCGCCTTACCATCAATTATATAATCCTGCGGGGTCAAATACATAGGCGGATTGATTTTATTTGCATTGTTAATCGCAGTCGTAAAATTCTTCTTCATTTTATCTACCTCTTTCGGATTTACGCCCACAATCTTCCTCGTTTTATCTTCAACTCCTAAAAAGATGTGCCCGCCATTTCTGTTGTTAAAGGAGCAAACCGTTTCATAAATATCTTTATTTAAATCATTCTCTGCCTTTTTAAATTCAACATCTATTTTTTCTCCTGCATTAATCATTTCTTTCATTTCTTCTATCGTCATAGTAAACATCTCGCATTCTAATCTATTATGCATTCTTTATAATTTTCAAAATATGTACGATATGTTTTGTCATCATACAATACCCATATTATTCTATCAAAAGCTTCAGGATTATTCTTTACAAAATCCTTCTTCACTAGCAATACTTTTCAAATACTTTGTAATTCTGATATTGTTTTTTCATTGATTGCGCGTGTATTTTCCAAACAACTAATTATGAGTTTTAAATCCTTTCTTAGTTGTTTATAACCCATTATGACAGTACTTTTTACAAGTGCTACTGGTAATAAATTTAGATGCTTATTAACGTTTTCCATCATTTTAACAAATTTAGCGGAATCACTAAAACTTATACATTGTTTTCCTTGTAATGGTGTGTCTTTTAATGAATTTATATTACAACCTATTAACAATGGAATAACCGGAAGATTCCTGGAAGCCATGGCACCTGCCACCAGTCAGTTCCTGCAACAATATCTTCCTCTATTGTCAAACCAATTACAACGTAATTATATCACACCCATAATCCAATTTCTATGACCTGACGAAATTTGTTAATCGCTTTGTTAATTGTCTGCTAACGCAAAAATGGGATCGGCTTTTGCCAATCCCATTTTCTCACAATCTGCTTTTACTCATTAGCCAAGTAAGGAAAGTACATTCTGGTTGCTCTGGTTAGCCTGTGCAAGCATTGCTGTACCAGCCTGAGCAAGGATATTGTTGTTAGAGTACTTAACCATCTCTGTAGCCATATCTGTATCACGGATCTGGCTTTCTGCCGCTGTAGTATTTTCAACTACGTTGTCCAGGTTGTTGATGGTGTGCTCAAGTCTGTTCTGGATTGCACCAAGGGCAGAACGCTGGGTGGATACTTTCTGGATAGCTTCCTTAATGGTTTCGACAGCACTTAATGCATTACTATCGTCTGTACCGTCTACCTTCAAACCATTTACGCCAAGACCTTTAGCACTCATGGTTTCAATATTCATGGTAATCTGGTTATTAGAGGTTGCATCAGCACCTACATGAAGTGTTAATGTCAATGCTCCTGTTAAATCCTGGAGTGCTGCCACATCATTTGCATCTATGCTTGTAACATTCCCTACTGCATCATAAATCGTAGGTGCATCTGCTCTGGGAGTAACAGCTCCAGTGTTATCCACAGTTACATAATTGGATAAAGCGTTTGCCGGAATACCATTGCCGTCCCTGTCAAAATATTGGGCTACATGATCCGCATCCTTATCAGCAGTAATTGCTGTAGCAATAATCGTTGCTTTTGCAGTTTCACCTACATTGGTTAAGTCATCTCCAGATACATTGGTTATGTTCGCGATTACATTGCCTTCCTTATCTTTGATGGTAAATGTACCATTTGTTGCATCGGTAACACCTACTACATATTTGTCAGAAACGGAACCAAGCAAACTAACATTATATTCATTATGATCAAAAACATCCGGATCAGCACCACCTGCATCAGGTTTTCCGATTGCCTCAATCTGCAAGCCCTGATCTCTCAAAGCCATGGCAATTTCATTTACTGCATCCTGATCAGCAGTTCCAACAAATGTTATAGTTGCTGTTAAGTTAGTAGCTGCATCCGTGCTCATTGTGGCTGTTCCAGTATTTGCTGTAGCAAAATTCTTAAAACTGTAAGTATACCCTTTTGTTACGTCCTTATCACCTTTCAGCAGATAGGTTTCATTGAATTTGGTTGTCTCAGCAACACGGTCAATTTCTGTTGTCAACTGGTCAATTTCATTCTGGATGTAGCTTCTGTCACTTTCAGAGTTTGTTCCATTAGCTGCTTTTACTGCCAGTTCGTTCATTCTCTGGAGCATATCCTGCACTTCTGCCAAAGCACCTTCTGCTGTCTGCACTGCGCTGATACCATCCTGCGCGTTTAAGGAAGCCTGGGTAAGACCTCTAATCTGCTTTCTCATTTTTTCAGAG
The DNA here is from genome assembly GCA_900554925.1 of uncultured Lachnospiraceae bacterium. Classification (GTDB taxonomy): domain Bacteria; phylum Bacillota; class Clostridia; order Lachnospirales; family Lachnospiraceae; genus Suilimivivens. The sequence goes on along the minus strand of USJG01000017.1, from coordinate 147 downwards.
ATAGAAAGTCCTGCTGCGTCATCAGCTGCACGGTTGATCTTGTAACCGGATGATAACTTCTCTGTTGACTTGGCCTGTGATGATGTTGTCAGTCCTAACATTCTGTTAGAGTTCATTGCTGTAAGATTGTGTTGTACTACCATAAAT